>JAEMRL010000161.1:0-4733 GCA_016463385.1 Thermoleophilia bacterium | reverse complement strand
AGCAGCCGCACCGGGCCGTCGGCCGAGGCGGTGATCTGGTGCCATGCGCCCGGCGGGATCAGGACCGCGTCGCCGGCCGTGACCGTGGTGGTCTCGCCGTCGAGCTCCATCGTCCCGGTGCCCTCGACGAGGTAGTAGATCTCCTCGCTCACCCGGTGGTGGTGGCGCACCGTCGCCTCGCCGGCCTCGATCGTCGCCTCGGCGAGGCTGTGGTTGGCGACCGGGGCGTTGGAGAGGTCGAGCAGTGAGCGGATGGTGCTGCCGTCGTCGGTGGTGAAGGGGACGGCGGCCTCGCGCGAGCGGATCTCCATGCCCGGCAGACTACGTCTATCCTCGGTCGATGGGGAAGGTGCTCCAGGAGATCGACGAGGCCCTCGCGGAGTTCCTGCGGGCGCAGCGGCTCTTCTTCGTCGCGAGCGCGCCGACCGCGGTGGACGGGATGGTCAACGTCTCGCCGAAGGGCCTCGACGGGTCGTTCGCGGTGCTCGGCCCGCACGAGGTCGCCTACCTCGACCTCACCGGCAGCGCCGCCGAGACGATCGCCCACCTGCGCGACAACGGGCGCATCTGCCTGATGTTCTGCGCCTTCGACGGGCCGCCGCGGATCGTCCGGCTGCACGGCCGCGGGGAGGCGGTGCCGCTGGGGGACCCGCGCTTCGACGCGCTGGCCGGGCACTTCGCCGACATCCCGGGCGCCCGCTCGGTGGTCCGCGTGGACGTGACCCGGATCGCCGACTCGTGCGGCTTCGCCGTGCCGCGGATGGAGTTCGCGAGCGAGCGCGACCAGCTCGTGCGCTGGGCGACCAACCGCGGCCCCGAGGGGCTGAGCGCCTACCGCGCGGCGAAGAACGCCCGCAGCATCGACGGCCTCCCCGCCTTCGAGACGCCCGGCTAGCCCTCCACGGGCTTGCGGATGACGCACATGCCCTCGCCCTCGGCGGCGAGGACCTCACCGGGCAGGTGGATCGACACCACGGCGCGGAAGCCGCGCTCGCTGCGCTGCACCAGGCGGCCGCGCAGCGTCAGCTCCTCGCCCACCGGGATCGGCCTGCGCAGCCAGTAGCGCACCTTGGCGGTCATGCCCCACAGGTCGTGGGGGGCGCCCGCGTAGACGAGCATCTCGTCCACCAGCATCCCGATCATCCCGCCGTGGACGCGGTCGGGGTAGCCGATGTGGGTCGCCTTCGGCGTATACCGCGCGACCGCGTCGGTGCCGTCGCGATGGATGCGCAGACCCAGGCCGTCGGGGTTCGCCGGTCCGCAGACGAAGCAGTCGGGGAACTCGGCCGGGTTGAGGAGCGGGAGGTCGTCCATCGCGGGGCGAGATGCTACCGTCCGGCCCGTGACCGCCTTCCTCGTCGTCCTCCACTCGCTCGACGCCGTCCTGCTGATCTTCCTGGTGCTGCTGCACAGCGGCAAGGACGCGGGCCTCTCGGGTGCCTTCGGCGTCGGCGGATCCTCGAGCTCCTACGGCGGCTCGACGGCGATCGTGGAGAAGAACCTCGATCGGATCACGGTCGTGTCGGCGGTGCTCTTCTTCATCACGACCTTCTTCCTGGCGAAGAACCTGTAGCGAGCGCCCACGCGGCCGCGCCGGCCCCGTCTCGATTGCGTTCCTTGTGAAAACGCAACCTTGTAGCGTGCCGCCCGGGGAGTCACCGGGAATCCCGACCAGGCGGTGGTGGGTGAGGTCACGGCGCGTCATGGCGTTCGGCGCGGTGCTCCTCGGCGCGCTCGCGCTCGCCGGATGCGGATCCGGCGACGACGACGCCGCCGAGGGCGGCGGGACGCTGATCGACGCCGAGGACCAGGCCCCGCCGATCCTCAACGTCCTGCTGCCCGAGGGCGTCACTGTGGCCGCCCAGCGCGTCGTCTCCAACGTCCAGCAGAACCTGCTCACCTCCGACGACGAGGGGCGCTTCACGCCCCAGCTCGCGACGCAGGTGCCCGAGGGCGACGACCTGCGCGAGGGCCCGCTGCGCGTCACCTTCCGGCTCGACCCCGCCGCGCGCTGGTCGGACGGCGAGCCGGTCACGAGCGCCGACGTCGTCTTCACCTGGCGGACGATGATGGACGACGACAACACGGTGGCCAGCCGCAGCGGCTGGGACCGCATCCGCACGATCACGCCCGGCCGCGACGCCTCGGGCGGCGCGTGCCCCGAGGCCACCTGCCTCACGGTGGCCTTCGACGGCGACTACGCGCCCTGGCGCGACGTCTTCAGCGTCTCGGGGGGCAACTACATCCTCCCCGAGCACGTGCTTGCCGGGGCCGACTTCAACACGGTCTGGAACGCGGGGGGCGTCATCGGATCGGGCCCGTACACGCTCGAGAGCTTCACCCCCGGCGTGCGGGCGGTGCTCGCCCGCGATCCCGACTACTGGGGCCCCGGCCCGGCCGGCGACGCGGCGCCCATCGACCGCATCGTGGTCGACTTCCTCGCCTCCCCGGCCGCGGCCCTCGCCGCCGTGCGCCAGGGCGAGGCCCAGATGGCCAGCCCGCCGCCGGATCCCGACCTGATCCGCACGGCCCGGGAGATCGCGGGCGCCCGCGTGCAGTCGGTGCCCTCGCTCTTCTTCGAGCACGTCATCCTCAACACGGCCCGGGCCCCCCTCGACGACCCCGCCGTCCGGCGCGCCCTGGCGCACGCCATCGACCGGCAGCAGATCGTCGACGTGCTCCTCGACGGCGGGGTGCCGGTGCTGCAGAGCGTGGTGCGCCCCGAGCAGCTCGGCTTCCAGCCGGCCTTCGAGGAGTACGACCACGACACCGCCGAGGCCGTCGCGATCCTCGAGGCCGCGGGCTGGGCACGCGGGGACGACGGGGTCTTCGCCAAGGACGGCCGCCCGCTGCGCATCCCGCTCGCCTTCGACAGCGGCAACCGGCTCCGGCTCACCACGGCCCGGCTGATGGCCGAGCAGGCGCGCGCGGCCGGCATCGTCCTCGCGCCGCAGGCGCTCTCGCCCGAGCGGATCTTCGGCAGCGACCTGGTGCAGGGCGACTTCTCGGCGCTGATGGCGGCCTTCGGCGGCGGCGTCGACCCGAGCGTCACCGGGCTGCTCGCCTCCGACCAGATCCCCACGGAGGAGAACGGCTTCTCCGGCCAGAACGTGTACCGGTGGAGCGACCCCGAGGCCGACAGCCTGATGCGTCGCTCGGACCGGCAGGTCGACGACGCCGCGCGCGTCGCGACGCTCGCCCGCGTCCAGGAGATCGTGGCCGAGCAGGTGCCGCTGATCCCGCTCTACCAGCAGCCGAACACCGTCGTCCACACCGAGGCGCTGACGGGTGTCCGCCAGAACCCCACCCAGGCCGAGGTGTTCTGGAACAGCGGCGAGTGGTCCCTCGGGGGCGACTAGGGGACCCGGGTCCGTGCGCGCGGTGAGCGCGTACATCGGGCGGCGGCTCGCGATCGCGCTGCCGCTGCTGTGGATCGTCAGCGTGGTCTCGTACCTGCTGCTCTACCGCGCCGCCGACCCGGTCGCGCGGCTGCGGCAGATCCCGGGGGTGCGCCCCGAGGACGTGGCGCGCCTGGTCGATCAGCAGGGCCTCGACGCCCCCTGGTACGAGGGCTACTGGAGCTGGCTGTCGGGCTTCGTCCGCGGCGACTGGGGGCTCAGCGCCACCAACGGCGGCGCCGGCGCGCGGGAGACGATCCTCGACACGCTGCCGGCGACGCTCGAGCTGATGGGCCTGGCGCTGCTCGTGTCGGCGGTGCTGGGCGTCTGCTTCGGCGTCATCTCGGCGACGCGGCCGGGGTCGGGGACCGACCTCACGCTGACCGGGCTCTCCTACGCCGGCTTCGCCACGCCGACCTTCCTCGCCGGCGTGCTGCTGCAGCTCGGGGCGATCTGGATGCGCGACAACGGGTGGGCGATCCTGCCCTTCGCCGCCGGGACGGTGCTGCTGCTGGCCGGGCTCGCGCACCTGCGCCGGGGCGGCGTTGCCACCCGGGCGGTCGCGGCGGCCGGCGCGGTTCTCATGCTGGCGGCGGTCGTCCTCTGGGACCGTCTCGGCGGGGACGGCACCACGATCCTCCACACCGGCCAGCGTTTCTCCTTCGGCAGCGAGGGCGACCTCCTGTCGCTCAACCACCTCCAGCACCTGGTTCTGCCGGTGCTCACCCTGTCGCTGGTGAACGTCGCCGTCTGGAGCCGCTTCCAGCGAGCCGTCCTGATCGAGGAGATGCGCTCCGAGCACGTGGCCGCCGCCCGCGCGCACGGGCTCTCCGAGCGCCGGGTCGTGCTCGGCCATGCGCTGCGCAACTCCCTGGCGCCGATCGTGACCCTGGTCGCCCTCGACCTCGGCGCCATGTTCAGCGGCGCCGTCGTCACCGAGACGGTCTTCTCGTGGCCCGGCATGGGCCGGCTGCTGCGCGACGCCGCCGTCGACCGCGACATCAACGTGGCCATGGGGATCGTGATGATCGGGGCGGTCGCCGTGATCGTCGCGAACCTGATCGCCGACCTGGCCTACGCCGCGCTCGACCCGCGGGTCGCGCTCGGAGGAGGCCGACCGTGAGCCGCCTGGCCAGGGCGATCGGGCGCCTCGGGCCGGCAGGGGTCGCCGGGCTGGTGGTGCTGGCGCTGATCGCGCTCGCCTGCCTGGCCGGCCCGGCGCTCTCGCCCTACGGCGCCGGCGAGCAGGACCTGGCCGCCCGCGATCAGGGGCCGAGCTGGCAGCATCCGTTCGGCACCGCCGAGCTCGGGGAGGACGTCCTCACCCGCGTCCTC
>JAEMRL010000160.1:3753-6048 GCA_016463385.1 Thermoleophilia bacterium | reverse complement strand
CAGGGGCTCCGGCTCCGGCTCGGGCTCGGGCTCCGGCTCGGGCTCCGGTTCGGGCTCGGGCTCCGGCTCGGGCGTGGGCTCCGGCTCCGGCTCGGGCATGAGCTCCGGCTCCGGCTCCGGCTCCGGCAGAGCCTCGGGCATGGGCTCCGGCTCCGGCAGAGCCTCGGGCTCCGGCTCGGTCCAGGGCCCCGGGTCGTACGCGCCCGGCTCTCCGGGGAGCTCCGGCCCGTCGTCGCCCGGGGTCTCCTCCACCCCGGCCGCGGCCTCGCCGGGCACGCCGGTGGCGAGGGCCGTCACCTCGTCGCGGAGAGTGCGGTCGGTGATCGGACGGGTCTCGGGTGGCGCGTCCCACGCGGCGTCGAGCAGAGCGTCGGTCTCCTCCGTCCACGCCCGCGTCCAGTGGTCCGCGGGTTCCCGGCCGTCCGCCGGCGCCACAGGGACCTCGAGCGGCCACGACGCGACCGCCTCGACGGGCTCCGCGTCGTCCGCCGGGATCCGGTGTGTCGTCCACTGCCCGGAATCGCCGGGGGCGTCCCAACCGCGGCCCTCGTCGCCCCAGGACGTCGCCTCGGCCCGGTCGGGGGCGTCGACGGGCGCCTCCGCGCTCTCGAGCCCGAGTCGCCGGACGGTGGGGATCCGTGGAGCGGGATCGGCGTCGTGGACGGCCCGGGTGGGCCGCCCCGCGCCGCGACGACGCCGCCTCGCGAGGAAGCCGACGATCAGCAGCATCAGGGCGGCCCCGCCCCATGTGACCACCGACGGACCCGACGCCTTGTCGTCGTCGGGCTCCACCGCCGGGATGGGCGCGGCCGGCGTCGCGGCGACGGCGTCGTCGTCCGCCGGGCAGCCGCGCGGCTGCGCACCGAACAGGATCGGCCGGCGGGGGTCGCCGCCCAGCGCCGTGAGGTACGACCCGACGCCGCCCACCCAGTTCCGGTTCAGGCCCTCAGGGTCGTTGGCCGCGCCGATCGGAGCCCACTTCGGGCCGATCGTCGAGAGGCGGGTGCGCCCCTCCTCGACGTAGTAGCGGTCGAGCGTGCGGGCGGCGCGGGTGATCGCGGCCGCCTCCGACGGGAAGCGGATCCCGGGGCCGAGGCCGAAGGGGTTCCTGATCTCCCGGGCCGGCGGGTAGGTGCCGAAGCTCGACTCGTGTGCGGCGATCGCCAGCAGCACCCGGGGGTCGATCCCCGCCGCGACGCCCTCGGAGACGATGATCGCGCCCTCGCCCGCGAGCGGGCTGCCGGCGCGGCGGAGCATCGCGTCGATCGCGGCGGAGTCGATCTGGGCGACGCAGCGGACCGATGAGCGCACGTCGGGACGGGCGACGGTCGTCGCAGTCGTCGGCGCGGGCCATGCCGCCGCCACGCAGGCCAGGACGGCGGCCACCGTCGCCGCGCGGGAGGCGCGGCGGGCCGGGGCGGAGCGCTGGCAGGTGATCGGCGCGGGGAGGCGCACGGCGGAGATCCCGGGTCCGGGGGCGTGCCGCCCCTGTCGGCGCCGGCGACCTCCGACATGAGCGCCGCGGCACGGCGGGCGGGCCGGCGGGCCCGCGCGCCGTGCCGGTCCCTCAGCTCGGGCCGGCGGCCGCCTCGAGGATCGCGCGGGCCCGTTCGAGGGCCTCGCGCAGGGCCCGGTTCTCCGCCTCGAGGGCGGCGATGCGCGCGCCGGTCGCATCGCCGGCGGGAGCGGACTCCTGCCCCCGTTCCATCCACCGGGAGAAGCCGGCGGCGATCTCCTCGGCGGCGTCCTCGTCGCCGAAGCGGCGGGCCGCCTGCTCGACGGTGGCGCCGGCCTCGACGAGGGGGAGCATCTCCGCGTAGAGCCGGGTCGCGTCGAGCGTGCCGGACGCGCGCGTCCGGCGGCCGCCACGGGCCGGCGCGGCCGGGCGCCCATCCGCCTCCCGCGAGCGCTTGGCCCCGGCGTAGAACGCCGACGAGGTGGCCGGGACCGAGCGGCCCATCTCGACGGCGACCGTCCGCAGCGCCTGGGCGCGGCTCATGCCGGCGTCGCCGGCGACGAGGGCCGTGACCCTCGCGTACACCTGATCTCCGACGGTGCTGGTCATGCCTCCATCCTTCTCCTCCCGCGCGCCGTGCGCAACGGACGGATGCACCCCCCTCGGAGGCCCCTCCCACCGGGACCGGGGCCCGGGGCCTAGGACCAAGGTCCGATTGCGACCTCGACTCACCGGACGGGATCGTGGCCACCGCACCACCCCGCCCCATCCACGCGGCATCGAGGAGACCGGACATGGCAGCACCGGCACGGAACGGCCCGGAGGGGGGCCCGCGGCGC
>JAEMRL010000160.1:0-3743 GCA_016463385.1 Thermoleophilia bacterium | reverse complement strand
GTGTGGATGGGACGGGATCGTGACCACCGCACCGCCCCCCGTCCCATCCACACGGCATCGAGGAGACCCCGACATGGCAGCACCGGCACCGAGCGGTCCGGAGAGAGGCCCGCGACGCGCGACGCCCGACGCCGGCGTTCGCCGGGTGCTGCTGGGCGCCGCGGGCGCCGCCGTCGTGTTCGCGTGCTTCCTGGCCCTCGCCGGGATGGTCGCCGCGCCGGGCGCTCCGGCCGCGGCCGCCCGGGCCGGCTCCGTGGTGCCCGACGAGCTCTCCCTGGTGGTGCGCACGCCCGCGCACCTGCGCTCCGCCGCCGACGTCGAGCCCCTGGTGCGGCGCTTCGCCGCCCGCGGGGTCGGTCGTGCCTGGGTGCAGGTGAAGCAGGATGAGACCGACGAGTTCCCCGCCGGCACGCTCTTCCATCCGTCGGAGCTCGCGCCGGCGGCGGCGGGGTCGGACGACGGCCGCCTGCGCGCCTTCACCGACGGCCTCTCCGCCGCCGGCATCGCGCCGATGGCGTGGATGCCGGTGCTCCACGACGCCCGGGCGGCCGCCGCCCACCCGGAGTGGCGCGCGCGGACGATCGCCGAGGACGGCCGCCTGGTGACCCAGGACGACTGGCTCTGCCCCTTCCACCCCGGGGTCGCCCGCTACCAGGCGGCCCTCGCGGCCGATGCGGTGCGCCGTCTGCCCTCGATCGAGGGCCTCTACCTCGACTTCATCCGCTACGACGACGACTACTCGTGTGTCACGCCGGCCGGCCTCGCCGAGCTGGAGGTGCGGACCGGCTGGCGCGAGCGCACCGGCCGGGCGCTCACGCCGCGCGACATCCGCCGCGCCGGGCGGTCGCAGGGCCCCCTGTGGACCGCCTGGACCTCGCTGCGGGCCGAGAAGATCGTCGAGACGGTCAACGTGATCCGCGACGCGGTCGACGCCGTGCGTCCCGACCTCCACATGGGCGCGTTCGTGCTGCCCTTCAGCAGCACCGACTACGCCCTGAACACGCAGGCGGGCCAGGACCTGGAGAAGATGGCCCAGGCCGGGCTCGACGAGATCGTCCTGATGGGCTACTGGGACGACTGGGACAAGAGCCCGGCGTGGCTTCGCGAGAGCCTCGACGGCGCGCAGGAGCTGGTGGAGGGCGAGGCCGAGCTGAGCGTCGTGCTCGACGGCGACATGGGCGTGCGCCGGACCCGGCTCACCCTGGAGGCGATCGGCCCGTGGGCCGCGGGCGCCGGCTGGTTCAACTACGGGGCCTGGACCGAGCGTGAGTTCGACCGCCTCCAGCGCGCGATCGACGGCCACCGCACCGGGCCGATGCCGCGCCCCGATCACGTCTCGGTGGTGGTGCGGGTGGACACCGAGCCCGACTACCGGCCGAGCTACGCCACCGTCCACCCGTTCATGATCGACGCCCTCGTCGGGATGTTCGGCGAGGAGGGGGTGAGCGCGACCTTCGTCACCGTCGGCAAGCTCGCCGAGAGGCAGCCCGGCGCGGTCGCCCGCGCCGCCGCCGCCGGGCACGAGATCGCATCCCATTCCTACGACCACGAGCAGCTCGACGCGCTGCCGGTGGAGGCCCAGATGGAGTCGGTGGACGGCGGCCTCGCCGCCCTCGGCCGGCTCGGGTTCACCGTCCGCGGCTTCGGGGCGCCGCGCAACAGCATCACCGACGAGTCGCGCGACCGGCTGATCGACTGGAACCTCGAGTACGACGGGTCGGCGGCCTACGACCCGCTGCGGGGGCTCCTCGACGTCCACTACGCCGCCCACTCCGAGCGCCCGGACGAGCGGATCGTCGTCGTGCCCTTCGTGATCCCGAACGACTGGGACGCCCGCTGGGTGGGCGGCATGTCGGCCGAGGAGATGCTCTCGGCGTGGACGCGCCGCCTCGACGCCGTGGTGGCCTCGGGCGAGCCGGTCTTCGTGCTCGACGTCCACCAGTGGGCGATCAGCGACCCGGAGAACCTCGAGGTGCTCCGCTCGTTCATCCGCTACGCGAAGGAATGCCGGGAGTGCCGCGTCGAGACGCTGCGCGAGGCGGCGCGCAACGCGCGCTCGGTCCTCGATCGCTACGAGCTGCCCGCCACCACCAGCGGATCCTCGACCCTGACGCTGCCCGTGCCGGTGCCGGGCCCCTCGCCGGCGGAGGCCCGGCCATGAGCCCGGTGCGCCGCATCGCGGTGAACCTCTCGTTCGCCCTGGGCTTCTTCGGCGGTCTCGCGTTCGTCTGGTTCGGGCTCGCCACCCTGATCTTCGGCGGCGCCGGCGCCGGCGCCGGCCTCGCCTCGCTCGCGACCGGCTTCGGCGTCTGGACGACGCTCGCCCTGGCGACCGACCTGGCCCTCCGCCGCGAGCGCGGCGCCCGGCGATGAGCGAGCACATGCTGCGGTTCGTGGCCCTCTTCCCGGCTGTGGTGGCGCTCAGCTGGATCGTCCTCGGCTTCGCCTTCGTCGTCCGCCGCGAGTGGCGGCTCCCGCGCGATCCGGCATTCCGCCCCACGGTGGCGGTCGTGATCCCGGCACACGACGAGGAGCTCGTGCTCGGCGCCGCGATCGAGGCCCTGCTCGCGCAGGACCACCCCGGGCTGCAGATCCACGTCGTCTCCGACGGCAGCACCGACCGCACCGCGGCGATCGCGCGCGGCTACGCGCCGCAGGGGGTGGTGGTGCACGAGCTGATCGAGAACGTCGGCAAGAGCGCAGCGCTCCAGCACGTGCTCGACGGGCTCGACACCGACCTCTTCCTGGTGGTGGACGCCGACACGCGCAGTCACCCCGACGCGATCGGCCTGCTCGTGCAGCAGTTCGCCGATCCGGCGGTCGGGGCCGTCACCGGCCACGCCCGCGTCGGCAACGTCGAGAGCGGCCTCACGGCCATGCAGGCGATGGAGTACTCGGTCATCGTGGGACTGGCGAAGCGCGCCGAGCAGTTCTGGGGCGGCCTCTACACCGTCAGCGGCGCCGCCGCGTGCTTCCGCACCTCGGCACTCCGCGCCGTCGGCGGGTGGACCGTGGAGACGGCGACCGAGGACATCGAGGTCAGCTGGCGGCTCCAGCGCGCCGGCTGGCGGATCGCCTACGACCCGCGCGCCGTGTTCCTGATCCAGGCCCCGACGCGCCTGCCCGCGCTCTACCGGCAGCGCCGCCGCTGGGCGCAGGGCATGGTGGAGGTGCTGCGGATGCACTGGAACGTCTCGTCCACGCCGAACCGCGCCCTGATCCCCATCACCGCGCAGGTCGTCGGCGCCGCCCTCTGGATGGTGCTCGCCACCGCGTTCCTCGTGCGGGCCATCGCCGGGCTCGCGACGGGTGACATCGGGGCGGGGAGCCTCGGCCCGGTGGCCACCTCCGACTGGTACGTGCTGCTGCTCTGGACGATCGGGCTGTTCGGGCTGCAGACCTCGGTGGCGGCGCTCTTCGACGGCGCGTACGTGGCCGGCGGCTGGCGCGTGCTGCCCCTCTTCCTGGTCTTCCCGTTCTACTTCTGGCTCGTCGTCTATCCCAGCTTCGTGCTCGGCGCCGTGCGCGGCATCGTCTCGCCGGGCTCGTCGCGATGGTCGCGCACCGAGCGCTCGCCGGTGCGCGACACGGTCGCCGTACGCGCCCCGTCTAGTCGAGCACGCTGATGGCGAACGCCAGCGCGAACCCGAGCGTCGTGACCAGGCCCACCTCGCGCCCCGCCTTCTCGAAGGCCTCGGGCATCATCGTGTCGGCCAGCATCGTGATGATCGCCCCCCCGGCGT
>JAEMRL010000515.1 GCA_016463385.1 Thermoleophilia bacterium | reverse complement strand
TCGCGATCGCGGTGGCCGTGCCCTCTCTCGTCGCCCCGGCGGTCGCCGTCTTCCTCGGGCGGCTCCTGATCGCCCTCGGCACCGCTTCCGAGGAGCTCCATCACCTGGCCCGCACCGATGCCCTGACGGGCGCCCTCAACCGCCGCGCCTTCGCCGAGGATGCCGGCGCCCTGCTCGCCCGCCGCGCCGAGGGCACGGTGCTCGTCCTGATGGTCGACGTCGACGACTTCAAGCAGGTCAACGACCGCCACGGGCACGCCACCGGTGACCGGGCCCTCTGCCTGCTCGCCGAGAACCTGAGCGAGGCCGTCCGGACGCAGGGGTTGGTCGGGAGGCTCGGCGGCGACGAGTTCGCCGTGGTCGTGGCCGCGGACCCGCCCGAGCGTGCGGCGCTCGCGCGCCGGCTGGAGCGCGCCTGCGATCTCGGCGAGATCGTGCCGGCCCTGCGCGCCTCGTCCGGCCTGCTCGACGTCACGGGCTCCATCCCCCTCGACGAGGCCCTGCGCCGCGCCGACCACGAGCTCTACGCCGCCAAGCGCGCCGCCCGGCCGGAGCCGCTGCCCGTCGCGTGACGCCGCCGCCGGCCGTCCGGCGTGCGACGATCCCGGGATGCACGAGGCCCTGCTCGCCCCCGCCGAGGAGCCGGGGCTCTGGACGCCCCAGGGTGAGGGCACGCGCCTCGTCGCCGGCGGGGGCTTCACCCTGGTCGTGCGACACGAGCGGGCGACCGTCGAGGGCATCAGGCTCGGCGCCGGGGCGGTGCCCGCCGCGGTCATCCGGGCGCGCTCGCTCGCCCGTGAGAGCGGCATGGGCGATCTGGTCTGGTGGGTCGGCGAGCTGTCGGAGCCGCCCGGCCTCGCCGGTGCCCTCGCCGCGGAGGGGCTCGTCCCGTTCGAAGAGGAGCCCCTCCTGGTGACGCTCACCACCGAGCGTGCGCCCGAGCGGGTGGGGGGCGTCGAGGTGCGGCGCGTCGAGGACCTGGCCGGCTTCCGGCGTGCGCGCGAGGTCGACTGGGAGGCGTGGGACATCCCGGAGGCGTCCCGGGAGCGGCGGCGCCTCAGCGCGGAGGCCGACTGGGAGCGCATACGGTCGGGCGGGTCCATCGACATCCACCTCGCCCTCGTCGACGGCCGCCCGGCGGGCTTCTCGCGCCTCGTCCATCTGCCGGCCGCCGGGGTGCTGATGGGCGGTGCCGTCGCGCCCTGGGCGCGGGGCCGGGGCGCCTATCGCGCCCTGGTGCGGGCCCGCTGGGACGCGTCCGCCGCGCGCGGCGTGCCCCGGCTGGTCACCTCGGCCGGCGCCATGTCGCGGCCGGTCCTCGAAGGACTCGGGTTCCGGCGCATCGGCGAGGTCCGCCTGCTGCGCGACCCGCTCCCGTGAGGGCCCGCCTCAGCCTCGTCGCTCGATGAGGTCCCAGCGGTTGCCGTAGCGGTCCTCGAAGACGGCGACCGTCCCGTAGGCCTCCTCGCGCGGCCCCTCCACGAACCGCACGCCCGCCGCCGCGTAGGCGGCGTGGTCGCGGGCGAAGTCGTCGG
>JAEMRL010000159.1 GCA_016463385.1 Thermoleophilia bacterium | reverse complement strand
GCCCGTGTACGCGCGCCTGCCCGACGCCGAGGTCAACCGCCTGAGCGCGCTCGCCGCCGCGGAGGCGCCCGCGTGAGCCGCGGACGCCAGGCGCCGCCCGAGCCCCGCGTCAAGATCCGCCAGATGCGCAACGGCGACCTCCCCCAGGTGCTCGCGATCGAGACGGCCAGCTCGAACACGCCCTGGACGCGTGCGATGTTCCAGTCGGAGCTCGGGCGACCCGGCACCATCGACCTCGTGGCCGACCGCGGCGGCGATGTCCTCGGCTTCATCATGGTGTCGCGCTACGCCGACGTCTGGCACATCCTCAACGTCTGCGTCCGGCCCGGGCTGCGGGGGCAGGGGATCGGCGGCAGCCTGCTCGAGGAGCTCTTCGAGAAGGCGGCCGGCAAGCCCCATCTCGGTTTCACGCTGGAGGTCCGGGTCTCCAACGACACCGCGATCGGGCTCTATCGCCGCAAGGGCTTCCTCGATCACGGCATCCGGCCGCGCTACTACTCCGACAACGGTGAGGACGCGATCATCATGTGGCGCGGCGGCGGGCCCGAGGATCTCTGAGATGACCGTGCGCGGCCCCATCCTCGCCATCGAGACCTCGTGCGACGAGACCGCGGCCGCCGTGGTCGACGGCCGGCGGGTGGTCTCGAGCGTCGTCGCCTCCCAGGCCGAGCTCCACGCTCCGTACGGCGGCGTGGTGCCCGAGGTGGCCGCCCGCCACCACCTCGGCACGGTGAACGCGGTCGTGGACGAGGCCCTCGAGCGGGCAGGGCTCCGCCTGGGGGAGGTGTCGGCCATCGCCGTCACGCAGCGCCCGGGGCTGATCGGCGCACTCCTGATCGGCGTGGCGACCGCCAAGGCGCTCGCCTACGCGAGCGGCCTTCCCCTGATCATGGTGGACCACCTTCACGGGCACATCGCGGCCACCTGGCTGGATCCGATCGCGCTCGACCCGCCCTACGTCAGCCTGATCGCCTCGGGGGGGCACACCCGGCTCGACCTGGTGACCGACCTGCGGTCGCCGCGCACCCTCGGCCAGACGATCGACGACGCCGCGGGGGAGGCCATCGACAAGGGCGCCCGCGTGCTCGGCCTCGACTACCCCGGCGGGCCGGCGCTCGAGCGCCTGGCCGCCGGGGGCTCGCGCACCGCGCACCGATTCCCCGTGGGGCTGCGCGGGGCCGGCACACGCGACTTCTCGTTCGCGGGCGTCAAGACCTCCCTGCTCTACGCGGTCCGCGATCTCGGCGAGCCGCTCGCCGAGGACGTCCGCGCCGACCTGGCCGCCTCCTACCAGGAGGCCGTGATGCGCCCCCTCGCCGACCGCCTGATCGCGGCGGCCCGGGATGAGGGCGTGCCGGCCGTCTCGCTCGGCGGCGGGGTGGCCGCCAACGGACGCCTGCGCGAGCTGGTGGCCGAGGGGGCCGCGCGGGCCGGGCTCCGCCTGGCCGTCCCGGACCGCTCCCTCTGCACGGACAACGCCGCCATGATCGGCGCCGCCGCGCAGTTCACCGACGTGATCGCCTGGCCGGACTTCCTCGGCATGGACGCCGTCGCCACGGCCCCGCCCGGAGGGATCGCCGCGTGAGGCCCGCCCCGCGCGCCCTGCTGCTGATCGCCGGCGCCTCCGCGCTGGTGGCCCCGTCCACCGGGCTCGGCCAGTCGACGCTCGGCGGCCCCGTGCTCGCCCCGGGCGATCTGCCCGCGTTCCGCACGGCGGCGCTCGACGCCGCCGCCGCGTGGCGCGACTCGCTCGAGGCCTTCCGCGCGCCACGCCTGCCGACGCCGGGCGACCGCGAGTCGGTGATCCTGGTGCTGGCCGACCCGCCCGCGGCCGCGGCCGACCCGGGCGACCGCGCCGCCGCCGCGCGCGCACTCGCCGAGCGCCAGGACGCGCTCGCCTCCACGCTCGCCAGTCTCGGGGCGACGGTCACGTTCCGCTACCGGATGCTGATCGACGCGCTCGCGGTCACGCTGCCGGCGGGCCGCCTCGAGGCCGTCGCCGCGCTGCCCGAGGTGGCGGCGGTGGTGCCGGTCACCTACCTGGCGCCGGCGCAGGCCGAGGGCGGCGCCGCCGACCCTGCCGCCCTGCCGCCCACGTCCGCGCCGGCACCCGCGGCCACCTCCGGCCGCCCTCTGCACATCGCGCTGATCGATGCCGGTGTCGACGTCTCGCACCCCTGGCTCGGAGGTGGGATCGGCCCGACGTTCCCCGTGCTCGGCGGCGCCGATCTGGTCGACGGCGACGATGACCCGCGACCCTCCGGCGCCGATCCCGCCGTCGAGGCCCACGGGACCCAGATGGCCAGCATCCTGCTGCGCTCGCCGGCCCTCGCGGGCCTGCCGCCGGAGCGGATCCCCCGGCTGCTCGCCTACCGCGTGGTCGCGCCCGAACCCGTCGGCGGCCGGCTGCGGCCCCTGGCGCGCACGGACCGTGTGCTCGCTGCCCTCGAGCGCGCCGTCGACCCCGACGGCGACGGCGACACCGCCGACGGCGCCGAGGTCATCCTCCTCGGCCTCGCCGACGGCTTCGCGGGCGGCGGCATCGACCCGGTCTCCGACGCCCTCGCGGCCGCCGACAGGATCGGGGCCACAGTCGTCGCCCCGGCGGGTAACGACGGGCCGACGTTCGCGCGCCCCGGCGCCGTCGGCGGGCCGGCGTCCGGCCCGACCGTCATCGCGGTCGGCGGCCTCTCGGCGACGTCCACGCCCCGCACCGCCGCACTCGACGTCCACCTCGGCCCGGCCGAGGCGCGCCTCGGACCGCTGCCGCTGATGGGGGCCGGGCCCTCCGCCGCGAAGCTCCCCGTGGTGGTCCTCCGCGACGACGCCGGGATCGCGACGGGCGGGGCGCCGGAGGCCTTCCGCGCCCCGGACGGCAGCTCGCGCGTCACAGCGGCGCTCGTCGTCCTGGCGCGGGGCGCCGGGCCGATCTCCGCCACCGCCGCCCAGGCCGCCGAGGCGGGCGCCGCGGCGGTCGCTCTGTGGGACGCCGACGGTCGGGGCAGCTTCCCGGCCGCCCCCGGCGACGCGGGCATGGCCATCCCCGTCGTCGGCCTGGGGGCCCGCCAGGGTGACGCGCTGGTGCGGCTGGCCGCGGGCGATCCCGCCCTCACCGTCACGCTCACCGCGACGCCGGTGGGTTACGCGGCGGCGACCGTCGCGTCGTTCTCGTCGTGGGGCCCGACCCCAGACGGGCGCCAGAAGCCCGACCTGGTGGCGCCCGCGGTGGATCAGGCCGCCGCATGGCCCGGCCGGGCGGCGGACGGCGGCGCCCGCACGGCGTCGCTCACCGGCACCAGCGCCGCCGCCGCGCACGTGGCGGCCCTCGCGCTCCGGCTGCGGGTCGACGACCCCTCGCTCGGCCCCCGCGCGGTGCGCTCCCTGCTGATCCAGTCGGCGCGCCTCATCCCCGGGGTGGCCGTGCAGCGCCAGGGTGCGGGCGTCGCGGCCGCGCCGGCCCCGCGGGCGGTGCGCGTCGAGCCCGCGATCGTCACGAGCGAGCGCAGCCGCGACGCGACCCGCGCCGAGGTGTCGCTGAGCGGGATCGCCGCGACCGGGGGCGGGAGTTACACCGTCTCCTTCTCGGACGGCGCGCGCGAGACCGTCCTCACCGAGGTCGCGCTGGCGCCCGGCGGGGCACGGCGGCTGGAGCTCGCCCTGCCCTCGGGGACGGGCAGCCTGATCGTCCGCGATCCGGCCGGCGCGACGGCCGCGACCGCGCCGGTGCTGCCCCGGCGGGCCGCCCGGACCCCGGGTGGCGCGGTGGGAGTGCCCGAGGTGGCGGCCGACTCCCGTCTCGCCGAGGTGCGCGTGAGGCTCGGGATCCTGCGGCGCCAGGACTCCCGCCTCCGGAGTGCCCGCGTCCACGGCGTCCGGTTGCACCTGGTGCCGGTCGGCGGCGGGGAGCCGCTGCTCGTGGCCGGCGCCAAGCAGGACGGCGACTGGGCCGCCGGCACCTACCGCTTCCTGGTCGCGCGACGCCTCGCATCAGGCCTCGACGTGCCCGCCGGGCGCTACCGGCTGAGCGTCACCGCCGCGGGGTCGGACGGCGCCGCGCTGCGGCGGCTGAGCGCCCCCTTCACGCTCGGCTGATCGCGGCGCCGAGGGCGGATTCCGCACGCTGATCGTGACGCGGCTGCACTTGCGGATCATGTGCCCCAGGCCGTAACTTGAGCAAGATGTCACAAAGTCCGCTCGAGGGGATCCGGAACGATGGCCTCTGACCGCCTGACCCTTGGCGTCGCCGCCAGGCTCTCCCGTTACCTGCAGGTGCTCACCCAGGCGAAGAAGATGGGCAAGAGCAGCATCTCCTCGCAGGCGATCTCCGAGTACACGAACGTCAACCCGACGCAGATCCGGCGCGACCTGTCGGGCTTCGGGAAGTTCGGCAAGCGGGGCGTGGGCTACGACATCGACTCGCTGATCGAGCAGATCCGCAAGATCCTGCGCACCTCGGGCCAGCACAACATCGCCCTCTTCGGCGCCGGCAACCTCGGGCAGGCGATCGCCACCTCGGGCGTGTTCGCCGACCACGGCTTCCGCATCTCGGCGATCTTCGACGTGGACCCCAGCCGGGTGGGGACGATGCTCAGCGACATCCCCGTGCGGCACTACCGCGAGCTGCACGACGTGGTCAGCGAGGGCGACGGGGTGATGGTCGGCGTGCTGGCCGTCCCGGGCGCCGCGGCCCAGGAGGTGGCCGACGACCTGGTGTCGGCCGGCGTCAAGATCATCTTCAACTACTCGGACGCGCTCCTGACCGTGCCCTCGGACGTCACGGTGCACACCTCGAGCCCGGCCGTGGAACTCCTCTACGCGCTCTACTTCTACCTGAGCTGACACGTCGACTCCGGTGCCGGGGGGATTCCCCGGGACCGTTGCTATGCTCGCCCACGGATGGCTGATCGCGACGCCCTTCCCGGAATCCTGACCGGGTCCCGCGAACGATTCGATGCGTCGACCGACTTCACCGTCGGCATCGAGGAGGAGTACCAGCTCCTCGATCCCGCGACCCTCGCGCTGACCAACCGCTTCGAGGACGTCATGGCGGCGGCCCCGGAGCCCCTCCGCGAACGCCTGGCCGGCGAGCTGATCGCGAGCGAGGTCGAGTTCCGCACCGGCCGCCACACGAGCTTCGCCGACGCCGCGCGCGACCTGACCGAGGGGCGCCTCGCCACGCTGGCCGTGGCCGACGCCCTCGGGCTCGCCCTGGGCGTCTCCGGCGTCCACCCGTTCAGCCCCTGGAGCGACCAGCGCATCATCGACACCCCGCACTACCGCAGGGTGGAGGAGGAGCTCGGCTACATCGCCTGGACCAACAACACGTGGTCCCTCCACCTGCACGTGGGCGTCCGCGGGGCCGACCGCGCGGTGGCCGTGTCGACGGCCATGCGCAGCGTGCTGCCGGAGCTGCTCGCGCTGTCGGCCAACAGCGCCGTCTTCGGCGGGCGCGACACGCGGCTGCACTCGACCCGGACCCAGGTCTTCACCAAGAGCTTCCCCCGCTGCGGACTGCCGGACGCGTTCGCCGACTGGGACGAGTACGCCCGCTTCGTCGACCTGCTCGAGCGCACCGGGTCGATCGTCGAGAGCACCCAGATCTGGTGGAGCGTGCGCCCGCATCACAGCTTCGGCACGGTGGAGGTGCGGATCTGCGATGGCCAGACCGAGATGTCGCACGCGCTCGGGGTCGCCGCCCTCGCCCTCGCCTGCGTGGCGGCCTTCGCCGCCGACCACGACGCCGGGCGCCCGCTGCCCGTCCACGCACGCGGCCTGCTCGAGGAGAACATCTGGCGCGCGCAGCGCCACGGCCTCACGGGCCGGATGCTCGATCTCGACCGGGGCGAGGAGCGCCCGACCACGACGGCGATCGAGGCCCTCCTCGAGTGGAGCGCACCGGTCCACGATCCGCTCGGCCTCACCCCGTTCCTCGCGACCATCCCCGTCATGCTGTCCGAGGGCAATGGCGCCATGCGCCAGATCGCCCGCCTCGCAGAGCTCGGCGACGTGCGCGCGATGCACGCCGAGGTCGTCGAGCGAACCCGCCGTTCCGCCGAGGAGGTCCTCTCCATGTCCACGGTCCCCGCATGAGCGA
>JAEMRL010000158.1 GCA_016463385.1 Thermoleophilia bacterium | reverse complement strand
GATCAGCCTGACCGGCGCCTCCGCGGGGGCGCCGGTCAGGGAGGGGGCCTCCGCCACGGGCGTCGAGGCCGCCGCGCGAAGGGGATGAAGCGCGGAGGGATGTCGGAGTACCCTTGGTCCCGCCGGTGCGGGCCGGGCGACCGATCCCGCGCGGCGCGACATGTCGAGCCAGCGGGGAGGATCAGTGGCCGGGACGCCGGAGCAGTACGGGTACGACCGCGGCACCTGGGACGCGGCGACCGGAGCGCGCGAGGACTCCCGCGCGATCTTCGGGAAGGTGATGTTCCTGGTCGCGATCACCGCCGGCTTCGCGGCGGTGGGGGCCTACATCGGCCGCGACCTCTCGGGCGGCTGGGCGCTGATCTGCTGGATCGCCGCGCTCGGCCTCACCATCGCCATGAGCTTCGGCCGCAAGCGCGAGGCCGCGACGGGCATGCAGATGGGCCTGCTGTTCGGCATCGGCGCCCTGCTCGGCCTCGCCATCGGGCCGACGCTCCAGTCGTACGCGAGCCTCGAGGGCGGCAGCACGGTGATCGCGCAGGCCGCAGGCCTCACCGCCCTGTTCATGGGCGTGCTCGGCGCGATCGGCTACTCGACCTCGCGTGATCTCAGCGGGCTCGGCCGGGTGTCGTTCATCGGCCTGATCGCGCTGCTGCTCTTCGGCATCGTCGCGATCTTCGTGAACATCCCGGGCGAGAGCCTGATCTGGTCGATCGGCGGCCTGGTGGTCTTCGCCGGCCTGACGCTGTTCGACTTCTGGCGCCTGCGCCGTGCCGGGGAGGGGGATGTCGCCCACATCGCGCTGTCGATCTTCCTCGACGCGTTCAACGTCTTCCTGTTCATGCTCCGCCTGCTCGGCGGCTCCCGCAGCTAGCCGACGGCCGGTCGACGACGAACGCGCCGGACGGGGGTGACCCCGCCCGGCGCGTCGCCGGCGATCAGACGGTGAAGCGCGACACCAGCTGGCTGAGGTCCTGGGCGGCGGCGGCGAGCTCGGCGGCGGACGCCGAGATCTCCTCGCTCGCGGCCGAGGTCTCCTCGGTGGACGCCGAGACCTGCTCGGCGGCCGCCGCGTTCTCCTGGCTGACGGAGGCCGTCGTGGTGACGCCGTCCTGGACCTCCTGCGTGCCCGCCTCCAGCTCCTCGGCGGCCGCGGCGACCGAGGTGACCTGGGAGGACAGGCGCACCACCAGCTCGCGGATCGTCTCGAACGCCTCGCCGGCGGCGCCGACGCGCTCGGCGCCGGTGCCCACCTCGGCACGGCCGGCGGCCATCGCCGCGACGGCGCGCTCGGTCTCGGACTGGATCTCGCCGATCAGGCCGGCGATCGATCCCGCCTGCTGCTGGGTCGACTCGGCGAGCTTGCGGACCTCCTCGGCCACGACGGCGAAGCCGCGGCCCTGCTCGCCCGCCCGGGCCGCCTCGATGGCGGCGTTGAGGGCCAGCAGGTTGGTCTGGGCGGCGATGTCGCCGATGGTCGAGACGATGTCGCCGATCGCCTGGCTCTTGGTGCCGAGCGCCTCGACGACCTCGGCCGCGTCGGCCACCTTGGCCTCGATCGAGGTCATCGCCTCGGTGGCCGCCCCGACCGTCTCGGCGCCCGCGAGGGCCGCCCGGTCGGCGTCGCTGGCCACGCCGGCGGCGAGCTGGCCGCCCTCGGCGACCTGGGAGATGCCGAGAGCCATCTCATCAACGGTCTGCGTCACCCGGTGGGTCGCCTGCGCCTGGTCGGACGCGCCCTTGGCCATCTCGCCCACGGTGGATGCGATCTGGTTGACGGCCTGCCCGGTCTGCTCCGAGGCCCGTGCCATCTCCTCGGCGGTCTGCGCCTGGCTCCTGGCGGCCTCCACGACGCGGCCGACGATCTCGCGCAGCGAGTTGGTCATCGCGTCGAACGAGCGCGAGACGACGCCGATCTCGTCCTTGGAGGTCGAGCCGAGGTGGACCGTGAGGTCGCCCTCGGCGGCCGTGGCGGTCGCCTCCTCGAGGCGGCGCAGCGGGCGCACGATCGAGCGGGTGATCAGCAGGGCGAGGGCGACCGCCATCAGGAGCGCGATGCCCGAGATCGTCATCAGCAGCGTCTTGGCGCTGGACGCGGTCGCGTTGGCGCTCTCCTCGATCGCCACGATGTCCTTCTGGACCGAGGTGGCGAGCTTGTCGGCGTCCGTCGAGATCGTCGTGAACAGCTCGATCTCGCGCCCGAGGATCAGCTCGTTGGCCTTGGCGATGCCGGCGGCGTCGCCTCGGCGGTAGGCGGCGATGATCTCCTCGTCGACCGTCATGAACTCGGCGAAGGCCGTCTCCATCTCGTCGAGCATCGCGACCTGCTGGGGCTCGAGCTCGGCGCGGCGCATCGTGGCCAGCTCATCGGAGAACGCGGCGGCCGACGCCAGGAAGGCCTCGCGGCTCGCGCCGGTGTCCTTGGTCGCGTCCTTGGTCCCGAGGGCGACATCGAAGGCGTACGCCGTCTGCCAGCCGTTGAAGTCGGCCGCGCGGAACTTCAGCTGCAGCGCGTCGTCCGCGTAGTGGGCGTGCTCCTCGAGCAGGAGGGTGTCCGCCGCCTGGGACGTGGACGCCCAGAAGCCGACTCCGCCGACGATGGCGAGCAGCAGCGCCAGGATGCCGAAGCCGATCCCCAGCCGCCTACCGATCTTCAGATTGGACAACCAGGACATCCGTGTCGCTCCTCATTCGTGGGACGACGCGTCTCCCGTGGGGCCGGTGGATGGATCCATGCGGTCCCGGCGCGGAGGGCGTCGGACAAGACACGAGGAGTTTCGGCGGTGCCGCCGTCCGACCTGAGCGATCGGGTCGCGGCGACGAGAGACCTCTCGCGCCGCGCCGGACGGGGATGAGCCCCGCCCGGCGCGGCGCAGCGATCAGACCGTGAAGCGCGACACCAGCTCGCTGAGCTCCTGGGCGGAGGCCGAGAGCTCCTCGGAGGCGGCCGTGACGTGCTGGCTCGAGGCGGCCGTCTCCTCGGTGGAGGCGGCGACCTGCTGGGCGGCGGCGGCGTTCTCCTCGGCGACCGATGCGGTCGTGGAGATGCCCTCCTTGACGTCCTGCGTGCCCGCCTCCAGCTCCTCGGCGGCCGCGGCGACCGAGGTGACCTGGGAGGACAGGCGCACCACCAGCTCGCGGATCGTCTCGAACGCCTCGCCGGCGGCGCCGACGCGCTCGGCGCCGGTGCCCACCTCGGCACGGCCGGCGGCCATCGCCGCGACGGCGCGCTCGGTCTCGGACTGGATCTCGCCGATCAGGCCGGCGATCGATCCCGCCTGCTGCTGGGTCGACTCGGCGAGCTTGCGGACCTCCTCGGCCACGACGGCGAAGCCGCGGCCCTGCTCGCCCGCCCGGGCCGCCTCGATGGCGGCGTTGAGGGCCAGCAGGTTGGTCTGGGCGGCGATGTCGCCGATGGTCGAGACGATGTCGCCGATCGCCTGGCTCTTGGTGCCGAGCGCCTCGACGACCTCGGCCGCGTCGGCCACCTTGGCCTCGATCGAGGTCATCGCCTCGGTGGCCGCCCCGACCGTCTCGGCGCCCGCGAGGGCCGCCCGGTCGGCGTCGCTGGCCACGCCGGCGGCGAGCTGGCCGCCCTCGGCGACCTGGGAGATGCCGAGAGCCATCTCATCAACGGTCTGCGTCACCCGGTGGGTCGCCTGCGCCTGGTCGGACGCGCCCTTGGCCATCTCGCCCACGGTGGATGCGATCTGGTTGACGGCCTGCCCGGTCTGCTCCGAGGCCCGTGCCATCTCCTCGGCGGTCTGCGCCTGGCTCCTGGCGGCCTCCACGACGCGGCCGACGATCTCGCGCAGCGAGTTGGTCATCGCGTCGAACGAGCGCGAGACGACGCCGATCTCGTCCTTGGAGGTCGAGCCGAGGTGGACCGTGAGGTCGCCCTCGGCGGCCGTGGCGGTCGCCTCCTCGAGGCGGCGGAGGGGGCGGACGATCGAGCGGGTGATCAGCAGGGCCAGACCCAGCGCGATGAGGATCCCGATCGCGGAGGTCACGAGACCGATCGTCCGTGCCTTGGCACCGGCGCCCGTCGCCGCGGCGATGTCCGCGCTGCGCAGCTCGGCGACCCGCGCCTGGATGGCGATGAGGCTCTCGCGGACGGTGCCCACGTTCTCGTCCGCCTGCTGCAGCGCGGCGATGGCGCCCCTCCGGTCGCCCGCGCTCACGGCCGGGAAGAGGTCCTTGGTGACCGCGGCGTCGTGAGCCTCATCCGCCGTCTGGGCCTTCGTGGCGATCTCGGAGATCACCGGGTCGCCGATGGCGTCGACGGCTTCGGCGCCCGCCTCCGCGCGCGCGACCGCGGCCTCGAAGTCCTTCTCATAGGCCATGTCCATCGTGGCCACGGCCATCGACTGGGCCCGCATCTGGTCCTGCGTGCCCGCGATCTGCTCCGCGGCTCCCGCCGTCGCGCGATCCCATCGCGCGGTCTGCTCCCAGGTGTGCTCGGCGGACGAGGAGAGGACCAGCGTCGTGGCGATGGCCGCCGCGAACACCGCGATCGTCAGGCCGAAGGCGAGACCCAGCCGCCGGCCGATCTTCAGGTGGGACAACCAGGACATCCGTGCCTCTTCTCGTCGCGGGAGGCGCCGCGCGTGACGGGCCGGATCCTTCTCGGACCGGACCCGTCGCGCGGACGCCGGGTTCACCCCCCCAGCTTCGGCGGCCCCGGCGGGCCACCTGAGCCGAGGGGGCCCGCAGGCGATGTACCTCTAGAGCAGGCCGCACATCCGGGCGGTGTTCGGCCACGGGTGGAAGCCGCGCGTCGCCCGCGCGCGCTCGGCGGTCCGCATCTGCTCCTCGGCGGTCCAGTTGTCGGCCGTCCCCTTGGTCCGGTAGAGCCCGGGGTCGTAGGTCTGCTGGAACTGCCGGTCCATCTGGAGGCCGCCGTAGTAGCCGTTGCCGGTCGAGATGTCCCAGGTGCGGTGCGACTCGTGCTCGGCGATGCACATCCACGCGTCGTAGTTCGGGACGCGCTCGGAGAGCGGGCGCTCGTCGGCGCGCAGGCGCTCGGTCCGATCGCCCAGCCAGCGGGCGATCGCGGTCCACCGGGCGATCTGAGCCGCGCGGCCCTCCGGTGTGGCGGCCGGTCGCGGACGCGCGGGCCGGTCGATGCCGAGGCGCGTCGCGTGGCGCACCACCGCGGCGTAGCGCCGTTCCAGGGGGGCCCCGGCGCGACCGCGGGCGACCGCGGGCCGCTCGTCGACGGCGAGGTCGACCTCCCGCCGCTGGGCGAGGAACGCGACGATCTGGGTGAGGCGGTGCTCGCGCGCGGCGAGGCCGCCGGCGGGCGGGTCGGCGTGGGCGCCACCGGGGGCGCTGCGCAGGCCGAGACGGGTGGAGTGGGTGCGCGCCCGGGCGCTCAGGCGGTCGATCCGGGAGCGCAGGGCCGCCGCGTCCATCAGCGGCGGCGCGTCGGGGGCGATCGCCGCCACCAGCTCGGGCGGCGTCGGCTCGGCCGACTCGGCGGGGGAGGGCGCCAGCAGCGCGGCCCCCGCGGGGATGGCCGCCAGCGCGACGGCCAGGGAGAGGATCGTCTTCATGCGGTTCCTTCTGCAGGGAACGGGCCCGCGCGATCCGTGCACGGGACCGACGGGGCACGGGAGGCCCCCTCGGATCGCGGGCGACCAGGGGGCCCCGGGGCACCGGGGGCTCACCTGCGTCGCGGGGCATCTCCGCCCACCGCGTTGTGGTCCGCATCCGGGTTTCCCCGAGGGGCCGGATGACTAACCTCGGAGATCGAAGCCGAGTCGGGGCCTCTGCACAAGCCCCTTTCGTCATGTGACAGGCGCGCCGGTGCTGCTACGGGTCCACTAGAGTGCCGCGCGTGGCCGACGACGACGCACGAAAGCGGCGCGAGCGCTTCCTCCGGGAGCTCGCCGCCCGGGACCTCTACGCATGGTTCGGCATCCCTCCGGATGCCGGTTCCGACGCGATCCGCGCCGCCGCGGAGGTCAAGCGTCAGGAGATCTCCCACACGCCGATGCCGCAGCACAAGCGCTCGATCGAGAAGGCCTTCTGCGATCAGGGCGAGAAGGCGCTGCTGCGGCCGGACGTGCGCCGCGAGTACGACGCCCTGCTGCGCTCCGCGGGCTCGCCGGTGCGGGTCGAGAC
>JAEMRL010000157.1:5782-6153 GCA_016463385.1 Thermoleophilia bacterium | reverse complement strand
GAGCAGTGGCGCGCGGTCATCGACGTCAACCTGACCGGCGTCTTCCTCTGCAGCCGCGAGGCCGCCCGGGGGATGATCGCCGCGGGGGCCGGTGGGGCGATCGTGGTGGTCACCAGCGTCCACGACCGCATGCCGTGGGCGGGCTTCTCCCACTACAGCGCCTCCAAGGGCGGCCAGAAGCTGTTCCTCGAGTCGATCGCCAAGGAACAGTCGCCGCACCGGATCCGGGTGGTCGGCCTGGCGCCCGGCGCGATCGCGACGCCCATCAACCGGGAGATGCTGGATGACCCCGAGGCCCTCGCCGCCGTCGAGGGCCCGATCCCCATGGGGCGGGTGGGCGACCCGGCGGAGGTCGCCCGGGCGGCCGCCTG
>JAEMRL010000157.1:0-5772 GCA_016463385.1 Thermoleophilia bacterium | reverse complement strand
GTCGATTGGCGCCCGCCGGATGCGTCAATTGGCGCAGTGCGCCAGGCCGGGGGCAGTCCGCCCGACCACCGACCGCCCCGCTCGGCTTAGATCCCCGCCCCGGGATTGAGGCCGAGGATCGTGGAGATCTCCTCCTGGGCCGTCGGAAGGCAGTCCTCGTCGCCCTCGGGGCGCGGTGTGAGCGGCCGCCCGGCGCGCATGTCGGCGATGTCCCGCTCGAGCTCCCCGACGCGGCGGACGAGGCAGGCCATCGCCTCGGCCACGGGGTCGGGCAGGCGGGTGTGATCGATGTCCGGGTGGTGGATGTCGCGCGGGACCTTCTGGCCGTCGACGATCACCGCGCGCCCGGGGTTGCCGACGACGGTCGAGTTGGGCGGCACATCCTTCACGACGATCGAGCCCGCGCCCACCTTCGCGCCCTCGCCGATCACCACGGGCCCGAGCACGCTGGCCCCGGTCCCCACGATCACTCCGTCCTGGACGGTGGGGTGGCGCTTGCCGACGTCCTTGCCCGTGCCTCCGAGCGTCACGCCCTGGTAGAGGGTGACGTCCTCGCCGATCTCGGTGGTCTCGCCGATCACGACACCCATGCCGTGGTCGATGAAGAACCCCGGCCCGATCCGGGCGCCGGGGTGGATCTCGATGCCGGTCAGGAACCGCGAGGCCTGGCTCACCAGGCGGGCGGGCAGCCGGAGGCCGTTGAGGTGCATCGCGTGGGCGGCGCGGTGCATCCAGATCGCGTGCAGACCCGGGTAGCAGAGCAGGATCTCGGTGAGCGAGGTGGCGGCCGGATCGCGTTCCCGGGCGACGTCCACATCGCGCTGGAACGCTCGCTTTGCACCGCCGATTCGCGCGAGCAGCGAGCGCTTTGGCATGCGGGCTAGTATAGGCGCCCCCCGCGAGGAGGCGCCCCGCTGAGCCCCAGCCCGATCACGATCACGCCCCTGCGCCGGCCCGTCCGCGACCGTCCGCGCCAGCCGTCCGGCCCGTGCGCCGGCGACCGGGAGCGGTCCGTCGTCTAGCGTCGCCGTCGCCGGGGCCTCGTGCCAGCCGGGTCCCTCCCCCACCGCTCGCGCGCTGCGCCTCGAGGGCCTTCGCGCCGACGGCCCGGAGTCGCTGGCCGCGCTCCTCGCGCAGCTCGGCGACCCGCCATGGGACGCCGAGGTCACCGACGGGGAGCCGCTCGGGCGGCTGCTGAGCGCCGAGGGCTTCGTGCCCTACGCCCGCATGGCGGTGATGGCGCGAGCGATCGAGGGACTGCCCCGTCCCCCCCACGTATCTGGCGTCCGCGTCGAGCCCTACCGCAACGACTGGGCCGAGGCGTTCACCGCGGCCGAGCGGATGGCGATGGACGGCCTGTCGGTCTTCGCCGAGATGGGCCAGCCCACCGGATACGAGGAGGCGGAGGGCTTCGACGCGTTCTGCGTCGCCCGCGACGACCGCGACATGCTCGGGTTCGCCCAGGCGATGCTGCCCGAGGGTTGGATCAACTGGCTCGGGGTGGTGCCCCAGAAGCGCCGCACGGGCGTCGGCCGGCTGCTGATCGCCGACCTCGCGCGCCAGGTGGGCGAGGCACGCGGCACGCACCTGGCGGCGCTCGTCGAGGTCGGGACTGCGGGCAAGGACTTCTTGCGTGCCCTGGGCTTCCGTCAGCGGGGGGAGCTGCGCACGCTGATGATCCGCCGGGCCTGATGGGCCGGCCCGCCGCCCTCCGGTTCGAGGGCGACCGGGCCCGGGCGTTGGAGGCGATCTACCTCACCCCCGACATCGTCGCCCAGCGCGAGACCGTGCTCGAGGCCCTCGACCCCCGGCCGGGCGAGCGCGTGCTCGACCTCGGCGTGGGGCCGGGGCTGCTGGCCGCGGCGATCGCCGGCCGGGTGGGGCCGGGCGGCTCCGTGCACGGCGTCGACCTGAGCGCGGACATGCTGGCGATCGCGGGGGCCCGCCAGCATGTGACGGGGGCCGCGCCGATCACCCTCGCGCAGGGCGCGGTGAGCGCCCTCGAGGCGCCGGACGGCTCGTTCGACGCGGCCGTCTGCACCCAGGTCTACGAGTACGTGGCCGACGTCCCGGCCGCCCTGGCCGAGGCGCGCCGCGTGTTGCGCCCGGGCGGGCGCCTCGTGATCCTCGACACCGACTGGGACTCGATCGTGTGGAGGTCCTCGGACGACGCCCGCATGGCGCGCGTCCTCGACGCCTGGGACGCCCACCTGGTCCACCGCGCCCTGCCCCGCATACTGCCCGAGCACCTCGCCGCCGCGGGCTTCGAGGGGACCGTGGTGTCGGTGGTCCCACTCCTGAACGTCGGCGGCGACCCGCGGACCTACAGCGGCGGCATGCGCCACCTGATCGCCGAGTTCGTCACCGGGCACGGCATCGGACACGCCGAGATCGCCGGCTGGCTGAGCGATCTCGAGGAGCTGGCGGAGCGATCCTTCTTCAGCCTGAACCGCTATCTGTTCCGGGCCGTCCGGCCCTGACGGCGTGGACGCGCCAATTGGCGCATCCGGCGGGCGCCAATTGGCGCATCCGGCGGGCGCCAATTGGCGCAGCACCGCAGACGGCCCCCTGTCCCCGCCCCAGCGGCCTAGGTGAGGACGTCAGGCACGAAGGTCTGCTCGCTCATCGGCGGGCGGACGTAGGCGCCGTCGTCCCGGCGGGGCGGGAGGACGACGGGCTCGGGTGTGAGGTCCTCGTAGGGGATCAGGCTCAGCAGGTGCGAGATGCAGTTGATCCTCGCGCGGCGCTTGTCGTCGGCCTCGACCACGTACCAGGGCGCCTGCTTGGTGTCGGTGTGGGCGAACATCGCGTCCTTGGCCCTCGAGTACTCGACCCAGTGCTCGCGCGACTTCAGGTCCATCGGGCTGAGCTTCCAGCGCTTGGTGGGGTCGTCGATCCGGTCCTGGAAGCGGCGCTCCTGCTCGGCGTCGCTCACCGAGAACCAGTACTTCACCACGATGACCCCGGAGCGGATCAGCATGCGCTCGAACTCCGGGCAGCTGCGCAGGAACTCCCGGTACTCCTCCTCGGTGCAGAAGCCCATCACGCGCTCGACGCCGGCGCGGTTGTACCAGGAGCGGTCCAGCAGGACCATCTCCCCCGCCGAGGGCAGGTGGGCGGCGTAACGCTGGAAGTACCACTGGGTGCGCTCGCGCTCGGTCGGTGCGGTGAGCGCGACGACGCGGCAGATGCGCGGGTTGAGGGCCTCGGTGATCCGCTTGATGGTGCCGCCCTTGCCCGCGGCGTCGCGCCCCTCGAAGATCACGAGCACCTTCAGGCCCTGGTCCTTGACCCACTCGTGCATCTTGACCAGCTCGACCTGGAGCCGGGCCAGTTCCTGCTCGTAGAGCGTCCGGTCCAGGCGGCGGACCTTCGGGACCTTCTCGACCTTCTTCGCCATCGCGCCTCCGAGCCGGAGGGGCGGGCGCTACGCCTCGTCGAAGAGCGGCGTGCTCAGGTAGCGCTCACCCGTGTCGCACAGGAATGTAACCACCGTCAGCCCCGCGTTCTCGGGCCGCCGGGCCAACTCGAGGGCCGCCCAGACGTTCGCGCCGCCGCTGATCCCCACCAGGATGCCCTCCTCGTGGGCCAGCCGGCGCGCCATCGCGAAGGCGTCGTCGGACCCGCAGGTGACGACCTCGTCGTAGATCGAGGTGTTGAGCACCCCGGGCACGAAGCCGGCGCCGATGCCCTGGATCTTGTGCGGCCCGGGCGCCCCGCCGGAGAGGACCGGGGAGTCGGTGGGCTCGACCGCGACGGCCCGGAAGCCGGGGCGCCGCTCCTTGATGATCTCCGCGACGCCGGTGATGGAGCCGCCGGTACCGACCCCCGCCACGAGCACGTCGATCTCACCGCCGGTGTCGGCCCAGATCTCCTCGGCCGTGGTGCGCCGGTGGATCTCCGGGTTGGCGGGGTTCTGGAACTGCTGCGGGACGAAGGCGCCCTCGGTCTCGTCGGCGATCTCCTGGGCGCGGGCGATCGCGCCGCGCATCCCCTCGGCGCCGGGGGTCAGCACCAGCTCGGCGCCGTAGGCCCGCAGCAGCGTGCGCCGCTCGACGCTCATCGTCTCGGGCATCGTGAGGATGCAGCGGTAGCCCTTGGCCGCGCAGACCAGCGCGAGCGCGATGCCCGTGTTGCCGGAGGTGGGCTCCACCACCACGCTGCCGGGCGTGAGGCGACCCTCGGCCTCGGCGGCCTCGATCATCGCCAGGCCGATCCGGTCCTTGACCGAGCCGCCCGGGTTCATCGACTCGAGCTTGCCGAGGATCTGCGCCCCGGAGCCCTCGGCGATCCGGTTGAGCCGCACCATCGGGGTGCGGCCGATCAGCTCCGTGATGGAGTCCGCGATGGGCACGCGCGGACCCTACCAGCGCCGCCGGTCGCGGATCACGCGATCGCGCCGGCGAGGGTGGACAGGTCGACCTGCGGGCGCGCACCGAGGTGCGAGATGACCTCGGCGGCGGCGAGCGAGCCCAGCGTGGCGCAATCGGCGAGGGCCGCCCCGCGCGCGAGGCCGTGCAGGAAGCCCGCCGCGTAGAGGTCGCCGGCGCCCGTCGTGTCGACCAGCTGCTCGACCGCCGCGGCGGGCACCTCGACGGTCTCGTCGGCGGTCACGACCATCGAGCCGTGCTCCGAGCGCGTGATCACGACGATCTCGCTGCGGCCGCGCACCGCGGCCACCGCGGCCGAGAGGTCGCGGGTGTCGGTGAGCGCGAAGATCTCCTCCTCGTTGGCGAAGAGCAGGTCCACGTCGTCCTCGACGAGGGCCCGGAACTCGGCCAGATGCCGCTCCACGCAGAACGAGTCCGACAGGGTCAGCGACACGCGCCGGCCGGCCGCGTGCGCGGCGGCCATCGCCACCCGGAACGACTCCTTGGCGCGTGGCTTGTCCCAGAGGTAACCCTCCAGGTACAGGATCGACGAGCTCGCCACGAGGTCGGTGTCCACGTCCTCGGGGCCGAGCTCGACGGCCGCGCCGAGGTAGGTCGACATGGTCCGGTGCGCGTCGGGCGTCACGAGGATGTGGCTGCGGGCGGTCTCGGGGCCGTCGGGGGCCGCGGGCACGCCGAAGCGCACGCCGGCGGCGCGGATGTCGTGGGCGAAGATCGCCCCGAGCTCGTCGTCGCGGACCTTGCCGATGTAGGCGGCGCGGCTCCCGAAGGACGCGACCCCGACCATGCTGTTGGCGGCGGCGCCGCCCGACATCTCGATCGCGGGCCCCATACGGCCGTAGAGCTCCGCGGCCCGCTCGAGGTCGATCAGCGTCATCGAGCCCTTGGGCAGCCCCTCGGCCTCGAGGAACGAGTCCTCGCAATGTGACAGCACGTCGACGATGGCATTCCCGATGCCAACGACGTCGATCCCGGCGGCCTTCGTCATCCCTCTCCCTCCTCGTGAACCCGCGGGATCCTAGCGACCGCGCGATGTGACGCCCGCCGTTACGCGGCGGTGACGTTCCCACCGGGTACTCCACAGGCTGTTCAGAGTCCGCCCGCGAGCCTCGCGAGGGCTCCGCCGAGCACCTCGGCGCCCCGCGCGATCTCCTCGGGGGAGGTGAACTCGTCGGGCCGGTGGCTGATGCCGCCGGCAGAGGGCACGAAGATCATGGCGGTCGGGCAGATCCGCGCCATGAAGACGGCGTCGTGGTAGGCGCGGCTGACCATGCGCTCCGACGCGAGCCCCGACTCGGCGCAGGCCTCCTCGATCGCGGCCAGCACCGCCGGGTCGGACGTCGCCGGGCCGTCGGCGTTCAGGACCTCCTCGGAGTGGCCC
>JAEMRL010000514.1 GCA_016463385.1 Thermoleophilia bacterium | reverse complement strand
CTTCACGACCGAGACCCAGTTGGCGGGATCCGCTCCGTCGGTCGGGCCGGCGCGCGATTCGAGCGCGAGGATGAGGGCGCCCGCCGCGCCCACCCCCGCGAGCGCCCCGCCGAGGAAGGCCAGGCCGCGGGAGCGCCCGCCGGGCGCGGCCAGGATGAGGACGATCCCGATGATGGGGAAGGGGCTGAGCGCCACGGCGAGGCCGAAGGCGACGGCCTGGGCGAGGGTCTCTCCCACCGGCCCGGATCAGCGCCCGCCGAGCGCGCGGGCCCGTCGCTCGAGATCGCCCGCGTCGATCCGATCGCAGAAGGCGGCGAGGGTGTCGGTGGGGCCGCGCCACTCCAGCGCGTCCACTCCTCCCTCGAGCACCCCGTCCGCGTCCTCGCGGAGCGTGGCCAGCGTGCGGAAGAGCGCCGCGAGCTCCCGGCCCTCACGCAGCGCCCCGGCCAGCCGGGCCGCCCCGCGCACCGTGACGTCCCACTCGGCGGGGTCGTCGGGGACGGCGTCGATCGCGCCCCATCGCGCCAGCAGGGTCGCGGCGCTCTTGGCGCCCCATCCGGGCAGGCCGGGGAACCCGTCGGCCGAGTCGCCCACGAGGGCCAGGTAGTCGGGGATCGACGCCGGGCCGACCCCGAAGCGCTCCCAGACGCCGGCTTCGTCGCGCACCGCGTCGGCGCGGCGGTCGAGCTGCACCACGCGCTCCCCGCGCACGCACTGCGACAGGTCCTTGTCGGGCGTGCAGATGATCACCTGTGACACCCGCTCGTCCGCTGCGGCGCGCGCCGCCGCCGTCGCGAGCGCGTCGTCGGCCTCCAGGTCGATCATCCCCCACACCGTGACGCCGAGGGCGGTCAGCCCCTCCTCCAGCACCGGGAACTGGGCGCGGAGCACGGGCTCGATGCCCTCTCCGGTCTTGTACCCGGGCCAGAGGTCGTTGCGGAACGACTCGATCACCGAGTCGCAGGCGACTCCGAGGTGGGTCGCGCCGCCCTCGATCAGGTCGAGGACGGACCGCAGCACACCGCGGGTGGCGGCGCTCGTGGAGCGGGCGGCCACCTCCGCGGGGAGGCCCATATGGTGGCGGAAAATCTCGTAAGTGCCATCAATGAGATGAACGCGCATTCGCGCATCATGTCCGACCACGCACCGTTGCGGCGGACCACCCCCCGGGGCGCTAACCTCGCCCGAGGGAGCCCACCGCGGAGGCGCCGATCCCCGAGGACGACATGGCCGCAGCACCTGTGACCGCCACCCGCGATGGCGCGGTCGTCACGCTGGTGCTCGACGAGCCGGACCGGCGCAACCCGCTGTCGCTCGCGACGATGCGGGCGCTCACCGGCGGTCTGCGCCGGGCGGGGGACGACCCGGCCGTCCGGGCCGTCGTCGTCGGGGCCTCGGGCACCGTCTTCTGCGCCGGCCACGACCTGCGCGAGCTCGCGACCGAGGACGCCGTGGCGCTCGAGGAGGTCTTCGCCGCATGTGCCGAGTTGATGCTCGCCGTCCACCGGCTGCCGGTGCCGGTGATCGCCCGCGTCCAGGGGCTCGCCACCGCCGCCGGC
>JAEMRL010000156.1:2722-6171 GCA_016463385.1 Thermoleophilia bacterium | reverse complement strand
GCGCCGCCGCGGCGCCGTGGCCGAGGCGCGCGGGCGCGAGGACCGGTTCGGCGGACCGCCCTGTCCGCGGCGGCGCTGCGGCGACGACGAGCGCTGCGGGGCCAGCTCGTAGCCGGTCTCGCCCCAGGGCTCGTGGAGCCCCAGCTTGATCGCCATGCGGCCGATCTGCTCCGCGTGCTCGGGCATCACCATGGTGACGGCGCGGCCGGTGCGGCCGGCGCGGGCGGTGCGCCCGACGCGGTGCGTGTAGGCGTCGTGGTCCTCGGGCGGGTCGAAGTTGATGACCAGCCCGATGTCGTCGAGGTCGATGCCGCGCGCGGCGACGTCGGTCGCCACCAGCACGCGGGCGTGGCCGCCGGCGAAGCGCCGTAGCGCCCGCTCGCGCTGCGACTGGCTGAGGTCGCCGTGCATCGAGGTCGCCGTGAGGCCCTGGCGCTCGAGGCGCTCGGCGAGCCGGCCGGCGCCGCGGCGCGTGCGGCAGAAGACCAGCACGAGGTCGTCCTCGCCGCGGATCAGCTCGAGCAGCTCGTCGGTGCGGTTGGCCGGGCTGCAGGCGAGGAAGTTCTGCGACAGGCGGTCCGACAGGGGCTCGCCGGTGTCGTTGGGGCTCGCCACGGTGTGCAGGCGCTCGGCGTCGCGGGTGAACTGCTCGGCGAGCTGGCCGATCTGGCCGTCCAGCGTGGCCGAGAAGAACATCGTGTGGCGCTCGGCCGGCAGCTGCTGGACGATCGACTTCACCTGGGGCAGGAAGCCCATGTCGAGCATCCGGTCGGCCTCGTCGAGGACGAGGATCCGGACGCCGCGCAGGTCGACGCGGCGCTGGCGGACGAGGTCGATCAGCCGCCCGGGGGTCGCGACGATGATGTCGGCGCGCGAGGCCTTGCGGGCCTGGGCCTCGAGGCCGACGCCGCCGTAGCAGACCGCCATGCGCAGGCGGCGGGCGGCCGCGAGCGGGGTCAGCTCGACCTCGATCTGGGCGGCGAGCTCGCGCGTCGGCGCCAGGATCAGCGCCGAGGGGAGCTTGCCGCCGGGGCTGAGGCGCTCGATCAGCGGCAGGCCGAAGGCGAGCGTCTTGCCGGAGCCGGTGGGCGAGCTGACCAGCACGTCACGGCCGGTCGAGGCCACGGGCAGCACGAGCTGCTGCACCGGGAAGGGGGTGGTGATGCCGCGCGCGTCCAGGACGGCGCGCACGCTCTCGCTCACGCCGAGACCGGCGAAGGTGGTGGATGACAATCAGTACTCCTTGCGGCGCGTGGCCGCGGTTCGGACGGGAGACACACTCGACCGTCCAACCGGAGTGACTCGAGGGTTGAGGACGTTCTCCCACGGGCGGCCGGATTGCCGCCCTGCCTCGGCGCGTATCGACGAGGAACTCGGTTGAGTGTAGTGATCGGGGCGCGAAGGTCCACACGACCGATCCCGGTTCGGGCGCGCCCGGTTCGGGCATGCTGTCCGCGTGGGCGACTCAGAGACCTCCTCCGGCCTTCGGGGCCTGCGCCGGCTGAACGTCGTGGTGGGCCTCGCCCATCTCCTCCAGGGCGTGGTCATCCTGCTGCTGGCGAACGACTTCGCCACGCCCGTGACCGCGGCGTTCCTCGACGGACCGCCCGGTGAGGGCGCCGGCGGCTTCGAGGTCCTCACCGACATCCGGTTCGCCCCCTTCGTGGCGCTGTTCCTCTTCCTGGCCGCGGCCGACCACCTGCTGATGGCCACGCCGCCCGTGAACGGCTGGTACGAGGGCCAGCTGCGCCGCGGCCGCAACCCGGCGCGCTGGATCGAGTACTCGGTCAGCGCGTCGGTGATGGTGGTGCTGATCGCGATGCTCACCGGGATCTCCGACATCGCCGCCCTGGTCGCCATCTTCGGCGCCAACGCGGCGATGATCCTCTTCGGCCTGCTGATGGAGCGGCAGGACCGCGAGGGCGACGTCGACTGGCTGCCCTTCTGGCTGGGGTGCGTGATCGGCGCCGTGCCGTGGATCGCGATCGCCTGCTACCTGTTCGGCGGCGGCGAGGCGCCGACGTTCGTCTACGCGATCTTCGTGTCGCTGTTCCTGCTCTTCAACGTCTTCGCCGTGAACATGGCGCTGCACTTCCGCCGTCCCGGGCCGTGGCGGGACGGGCTCTTCAGCGAGAAGGCCTACATCCTCACCAGCCTGGTCGCGAAGTCGGCGCTCGCCTGGCAGGTCTTCGGCAGCACGCTGGCCACCTGATCCGCCGGGCCGAGGCAGTGCGCCGTCCGCGCTAGTACCCTCCCGCCGATGGAGAGCGTCTCCGAGAACGACTTCCGCGACACGCTCGCCCGCTGGCCGAGCGGCGTCACCGTCGTCACCGCGCGCGCCGGCGACACGCCGATCGGCATCACGGTCGCGTCGTTCTCCTCGCTGTCGCTCGACCCGCCGCTCGTGCTGGTCTGCATCGCGCGCTCGGCGCAGTCGCACGACGGCCTGGTCGGCGCACCCGGATTCGCGATCCACGTGCTGGGGGCCTCGCAGGAGGAGATGTCGGCGCGCTTCGCGCGCCCCGGCGCCGACAAGTTCGGCGCCTATCCCGACGAGGCGGGCCCGTTCGGCGTGCCGCTGCTGCCCTTCGGCGTCGCCCGCCTGGTGTGTGAGGCGCACGCCGCGCACGACGGCGGCGACCACACGATCCTGATCGGCCGGGTCGTCTCGGTCGAGCACGCGGGCACCGACCCGCTGCTCTACTGCAACCGCGCCTACGGGCGGCTCAGCCCCTCCGTCTGAGGCCCGGGGGCCCGCCTAACGGGCCCACTTGATGGTGCAGCCGACCGGCGCGGTCTCGGCGACCTCCGGCGCCCGGCCATCCAGCACGGCGTCGAGGGCGGCGCGCAGGTGGTGCGCGGTGACGGCGTCCGGGTCGGTGCTGTCGTCGATGGCGCCGTGGTAGGCGATGCGCCGCCCGGCGTCGAGCACGAAGACCTCGGGGGTCCGCTCCGCGCCGTAGGCGCGCGGGACGTCCTGCGAGTCGTCGCGGGCGTAGGGGAACGCGTACCCCTGCGCGGAGGCGCGCTCGGCCATCGCCTCGAACGAATCGCCGGGGTGGCTGACGGCGTCGTTGGCGCAGATGGCCACCGTCGCGACGCCCCGCCCCGCGTAGTCGCGCGCGATGGCGTCGAAGCGCTCCTCCCACGCGCGCACGTAGGGGCAGTGGTTGCACCAGAAGGCGATCACCACCGCCGTGGCGCCGCCCAGCGCCGCGAGGTCGGCCTCGCCGCCGTCGGTGGTGGGCAGGCGGAAGTGCGGGGCGGGATCGCCGATGGCGAGGCTCATGCGTCCTCCACGGCCGCGCGCAGCGCCGCGACCAGGTCGTCGTGGTGGGGGAGCGGCCCGATGCGGCCGCCCGGGAGGGCGTAGGCGCGGCACGCGTCGTGCTGGAAATCGTGGGCGGGCGCCACCGTGGAAGGCGTGATCACCAGGACGGTGCGCGACG
>JAEMRL010000156.1:0-2712 GCA_016463385.1 Thermoleophilia bacterium | reverse complement strand
GGTGGCGCCCGCCCACGATTTCCAGCACGACGCGTGCCGAGCAGGTAGGTCGGCGAACCGGCGAAGCGCAGTGCCCGGGCCGCCGCGTCGGTGGTCACCTCCACGACCTGCAGGTCCATCTCGACGCCGGCCTCCCGTGCGGCGGAGCGCAGCAGGGCGAGGCCCTCCTCGTGGGACGGGCACTCGCGGCTGAACATGAAGCTCACGGCGAGGCGATCGGTCGCGGCCACGCCGGTATCGTACCGCCGTGGTCCGCCTCCCCACCCCGGAATAGAGACCGCGACCGATGCCCGTCGACCGTAGGCTCGTGAGCCTGACCTCCGAGGACGGAGAGGTGCACGACGCGCTCTTCGAGATCGACGAGCGGGCCGCCCGCGGGCGTGAGCGCGCGACCGGGCGGCGTACGGCGATCGTCCACATCCACGGGATCATGGGCAACTTCCTGGTGGGGACGCTGCGCTTCTACCCGTCGCCCCTGGCGCGGGCCGGGTTCCCCGTGCTGGTGCTGGAGACCCGGATGGCGAACGTCGGCCAGCTCTTCGGGCAGGCGATCTTCGAGGAGGCCATCCGCGACGTCGAGGCCGCCGTGCGCTGGCTGAGGGCGCACGACTACGACACGATCATCCTCTCCGGGTACTCCAGCGGCGCCACGCTGGCCACGCGGTACGCCGCAACCCACCACGTCCCCGATCTGCGCGGGCTCGTCTGCCTCGGCAACCCCTGGGGCCTGCCCCAGTCGATGCAGCGCCGGGCCGAGCGCTTCGAGGCCGATCCCGACTACGCCGAGCTGACCGGCATCGTCCGGCGCGCCATCGGGGCCAACCCCGACGCGCCCGAGGACGACCGCCTCTTCGTGGTCGAGCGCAGCCGGGGGCCGACGACCCGGCCCTCCGACAGCGAGGTCTACACCTACCGCACCTGGTGGCACTCGCGGGGCCCGGCGGCGACCGGGGCGATGGCCTTCCGCCAGATCGGCCAGGTCTGGGCGCCGATCCTGCTGGTGCAGGGGACCGGGGACGAGGTGGTCCAGTTCGAGGAGGCCGTCGCCCTCGCCCACGTGGCACGGACCGCGGGCAACCGCGACGTCACCGTGATCCGCATCAACGACGCCCCGCACAGCTTCGAGGGCCACGAGATCGACACGCTCCACGCGGTCACCTCCTGGTTGCGCGAGCGCGTGTGAGCCCCCGCGTCGTCAACCGCGGCGGCCGCCGCCGCCCGCCGCTGTTCGGGTCGGACGACCGCGATCTGGCCATCGACCTGGTCATGACCCACACCGAGGACGGCCAGAAGTGGGACGGGATGATCTTCAAGCCCGCCGCCGACGGCGACCCGCGGCGCCGGAGGCTGGCCGTGCTCGTGATCCACGGTTCGGTCGGCAACTACCTCACCGGCGTGCCCCGGAGGGTGTCGTTCGGCCTCGCCAACGCGGGCTTCACCGTGCTCTCGGTCAACACCCGGATGGCGAACTACGGGGTCATCTTCGGCGGCGGACTGATGCACCGGACGCCACTCGACCTCGACGCGGCGCTTGCCGTGCTGCGCCGGCGGGGGTTCCGCCGCATCGTCCTGCTGGGCTTCAGCATGGGCTCGACGATCGTCACGCACTACCAGGCGCTCCGCCAGCCCCCCGACGTCGTCGGCGTCTGCACGCTGGCGCATCCGGCCTCGCTGCCGGCGGCGCTGAAACTGCGCTGGAAGCACTTCGGCGCCGACCCGGGGTACGAGGAGGTGGCCGACCTCGTCCACCACCGGCTCGCGCCCGACTTCGAGGACCCCACCCGCGACCGGATCTTCCTCGTCCGCCGCGCCCGCGGCTTCGGCGAGCGCCCGCTCGACGGCGAGATCTGGACCTATCGCACCTGGTGGTACGCACGCGGCCCGCGGTCCCCCCACGCCGAGTCGCGCCTGCGCATCGGCCACGTCACGGTGCCGCTGGCCATCGTCCAGGCGGGCGAGGACGAGCTGGTGCGCGAGGAGGAGGGGGCGCAGCTCGAGGCGATCGCCCGCCAGGGCGACTGCCCGAGCGTCATGCGCGAGACCATCCCCGAGGCCGACCACGTGTTCTCGGGCCTCGACGCCCCCCTCATCGAGACGGTCGTCGGCTGGCTCGACCAGCGACTGTGAGCGGTCCGCCGCGGATCTCGGCGACGCTGCACACCGATCCGGGCTGCCCCTGGGCCTATTCGGCGATCCCCGCGCTGCGGGTGATGGAGTGGCGCTACGGCGACGGCCTCGACTGGCGCCTGGTGATGATCGGGCTCGCCGAGGACGCGGGCGTCTACGCGGCGCGCGGGTACACGCCGGCCGTCGTGGCCGAGGGACACCGCGAGTTCCGCGATCGCTTCGGGATGCCGTTCGACCTCGCCCCCAAGCGGCACGTGCCGGGCACCGGGCGCGCCTGCCGGGCGGTCGTCGCCGCCCGTCTCACGCGGATGGGCGCCGAGTGGGCGGCGCTGCGCGCGCTCCAGCTGGCCTGGTTCACCTCACCGATCATGCTCGACGACGACGCCGACCTCGCGGCGGTCCTCGCAGGGGTCCCCGGTCTCGACGGCCGGGCTGTCGCCGGGCGGGTCGGCGATCCGGCGACCGAGTCGGCCTACCAGGCCGACCGGGCCGAGGCGCGGTCGGCGGCGGGCTCGCCCGCCGAGGCCCAGGGGAAGACCGCCACGACCGACGGCCCGGTGCGCTTCACCGCTCCGACCCTCGTCC
>JAEMRL010000513.1 GCA_016463385.1 Thermoleophilia bacterium | reverse complement strand
CTCGCACGCCCCGCGGCCCCTCGGCGGGCGGCTACCCTCCGGGGGTGCACGAACTCGTCATCCGCGGCCGACTCGAGGACGTCGCGGTGACCGACGGGGTCATCTCGGCGGTCGGCCCGGACCTCCCGGCGGGCGCGGAGGAGATCGACGCGACCGGCCTGCTGGTGCTCCCCGGAGTCGTGGACGTCCACGTCCACCTGAACGACCCGGGGCGCGCGAGCTGGGAGGGGTTCGCGACGGGCACGCGCGCCCTCGCGGCGGGCGGAGCGACCTGTGCCGCCGACATGCCGCTGAACGCGATGCCGGCGACGGTCGACGCCGACGGCTTCGCCGCCAAGTTCGCCGCCGCGCACGGCCGCGCCCACGTCGACTTCGCGCTGTGGGGCGGCCTGGTGCCGGGCGACCTCGACCGCCTCGACGCGCTCGCCGGCCTCGGCGTGATCGGGTTCAAGGCGTTCATGTGCGACACCGGGATCGACGACTTCGTGCGCGCCGGCGACGAGGTGCTCGCCGCGGGGATGGCGCGGGCGGCACGGCTCGGGCTCCCCGTCGCCGTGCACGCCGAGGACCAGGACGTGGTCGGCCCGCTCACGGCCGACGCGATCGCCGACGGCCGCACCGGGATGCGCGACTACCTCGCCTCCCGGCCCGCCCGGGCTGAGGTGGCCGCGGTGCGGACGGCACTCGCGATCGCCGAGGAGACCGGATGCGCGCTGCACGTCGTCCACGTGTCCTGCGGCGAGAGCGCCCGGCTCGTGGCGGAGGCTCGTAGCCGCGGCGTGGACGCCACCTGCGAGGTCTGCCCGCACCACCTGGTGCTCGACGAGGACGACGCCGAGGCGATCGGAGCGCTGGCGAAGTGCGGCCCGCCCCTGCGCTCCGCGACCGAGATCGAGGATCTCTGGGCGGCGCTGGAGGCGGGCGAGATCGGATCGATCGCCTCCGACCACTCCCCCGCCCCGCCCGAGATGAAGCGGGGCGACGACATGTTCGCGGTCTGGGGCGGCATCGCCGGCGCGCAGACCACGCTGGCCCTGACGCTGACCCACGGCCTGCGCAGGGGCGTTGCGGCGGCGCGCCTGGCGACCTGGCTGTCCACGGCGCCCGCGGCCCGGTTCGGCCTCGGCGGCAAGGGCCGCCTCGAGATCGGCGCCGACGCCGACATCGTCCTGGTCGAGACCGGGACCCCGTGGACCCTCCACGCCGAGGACCTGGAGTACCGGCACAAGGTGACGCCCTTCGCCGGCCGGACCCTGACGGCCCGCCCCGTGCGGACGATCCTTCGAGGGCGGACCGTCGCCCTCGACGGACGGGCCGTGGGCGAGCCCCGAGGACGCTTCATCCGCGCCGGCGCCCGCTGACCGCCGGCGCCGGCCGGACTACCCCGCCGAGGGCGGTCCGAACCAGGTGGTCAGCGCGTCGGCGAGACCCCGGTCGGTTCCGTCGCCAACCCACGCGACGTGGCCGTCGGGTCGGATCAGCACGGCGGCCGGGGCGGTGACCGGGCCGATGACCGGCAGCTCCCAGGCACCGGCGTGGCGGGCATCGATCCGGCGCACGCGATCCTCCCAC
>JAEMRL010000155.1 GCA_016463385.1 Thermoleophilia bacterium | reverse complement strand
TCCTCGAGGCGGGGCGCCGTGGCGAGCAGGGCCGGGCGACGCGGCGTGGGCGCCAGCTCGGCGAGGGCCTCGGAGAAGTCGTTCACCGCCGCCACGGCGGCGGAGCTGTCGGCGAGGTAGCGCTGCGGCGAGACCCGGGCGCCGTCGGAGAGCGGCGTCGTGGAGGCGTCGAGCGAGCCCTCGCCGCAGCCGGCGGCCGCGAGGACGGCGAGGACCGCGAGCCCGAGGATCAGGAGGCGGCGGATGGCAGTTCCCGGAGGGAGTCGAGGAACGGCCCGGCCGCCGCGGGCACCGCGCCCGGGTCGCCGGCGGCGAGGGCGTCGGCGGTGGTCTGCATGCGCGGGATCAGGCGCGCGTAGGCACCGGCCAGGCGGTCGCGCTGGCGGCGCAGCCCCGCGTCCTCGATCCGCAGGGCCCGGAACCCGGCAAGCTGGTCGCGGGCACGCGCGACGAGCCCGCGCAGACGGGCGCGGGAGGCCGCGGGGCCCGGCGTGTCGTCGGTCGCCTCCGACACGAGCGAGGCGAGGCGGCCGGGGGGATCGAGCAGATCCTGCACGGCGTCGATGTAGGCGGAGGGGGCCACGGGGGCCGGCTCGGGCGCGGTGTCGCCGCAGCCGGCGAGGGAGGCGCACACGAGGGCACCGGCTGCGATCGCGACGGACAGACGGGGCGCCATCGGGCGATCGTACTTCACCGCCACGATACGTCGGACCGGGGCGGTGGTGGGCTATTGTCGGCGGGTGAACTCGGCCGGCATCCCGCTCGCCCTGTCGTACGACGACGTCCTCCTGTCTCCGCGCCGCAGCGGCATCGGCTCGCGGTCCGACGTCGACGTGTCCACCCGGCTGACGACCCGCCTGCGCCTGGCCGTCCCGGTCGTCTCGGCGAACATGGACACGGTCACCGAGGCGCCGATGGCGATCGCGATGGCACGGGCCGGCGGCATCGGCATCGTGCACCGCTTCCTGACCGTCGAGCAGCAGGTCGCCGAGGTGGCGCGCGTGAAGCGCGCCGAGGCGCTCGTGATCCCCGACCCGCACACCATCGCGCCGGGCGCGCGGCTCGCCGACGCGCGCGCCGAGATGAACCGCCTCGGCGTCACGAGCCTGGTCGTGGTCCACCCCGACGGGGCGCTCGCCGGCATCCTGACCCGGCGCGACGTGATGCTGCAGACCGACCCGCTGATCCCGGTCGGCGATCTGATGACGCCTCGCGAGCGCCTGGTGACCGGCGGGCCCGACACCACCAGCGACCAGGCGGGGCGCCTGCTGCGCGACGGCCGGGTGGAGAAGCTGCCCCTGGTGGGCGACGGGGACCGCCTGGTGGGCCTGATCACCCTGCGCGACCTGCTGCAGCGCGCGGAGCGGCCGGAGGCGACCAAGGACGACCGCGGGCGCCTGGCCGTCGGGGCGGCCATCGGGGTGCGCGGCGACTTCCTCGAGCGGGCGCGGGCCCTGCAGGAGGCGGGCGCCGACGTGGTGGTGCTCGACATCGCCCACGGCCACGCCGATCACAGCGTGCGGGCCGTGGGTCTCGTGCGCGAGGCGCTCGGCGACGGCACGGACATCATCGCCGGCAACGTCGCCACCCCGGAGGGCGCACGGGAGCTGGCCGAGGCCGGCGCCAACGGGGTCAAGGTCGGCGTCGGCCCCGGGTCGGTGTGCACGACGCGGGTGGTGGCCGGCGTCGGGGTGCCGCAGCTGACCGCCGTGATGCAGTGCGCGCAGGCCTGCGCGCTCCTCGACGTGCCGGTGATCGCCGACGGCGGCATCCGGTTCGGCGGCGACGTCGCCAAGGCCATCGCCGGCGGCGCCGAGACCGTGATGGTCGGCAACCTGCTGGCCGGCACGCCCGAGAGCCCGGGCGTGGTCGTCATGCGCAACGGGACGCGCGTGAAGGTGTTCCGCGGGATGGCCTCGAGCGCCGCGGCGGCGGCGCGGCGCGCCGTCGAGAACGGCGGCGAGGACGAGGACGCCACCGAGTTCACGCCCGTGGTCGCCGAGGGCGTCGAGGCCGTCGTGCCGCTGCGCGACGAGGCCGCCGCCATCGTCCACACGCTGGTGGGCGGGCTGAGATCCGGCATGAGCTACTCCGACGCCCGTACCATCCCCGAGTTCCACCGCAACGCCAGCTTCGTGAGGATCACCCCCGGCGGTCTGCGCGAGAGCCATCCGCACGACGTCAGCTACTAAGGAGCATCCGTGTCGACAACGCTCGCCTCGCCCGAGCTGGCGATCACCACGGTCCGGACCCTGGCCATCGACGGGGTCCAGGCGGCCAACAGCGGCCACCCGGGAGCGCCGATGGGCCTCGCGCCGGTCGGATGGACGCTCTTCTCACGACACCTGAAGCACTCGCCGGCCGACCCCGAGTGGCCCGACCGCGACCGCTTCGTGCTCTCGGCCGGACACGCCTCGATGCTGCTCTACCCGCTGCTGCACCTCACCGGCTACGACCTCCCGATGGAGCAGCTCAAGGCGTTCCGCCAGCTGCACTCGGAGACCCCGGGACACCCGGAGCGCGGTGACACCCCGGGCGTGGAGATCACGACCGGCCCCCTCGGGCAGGGCTTCGCGAACGCCGTCGGCTTCGCGCTCGCCGAGGCGATGCTCGCCGCCCGCTACAACCGCCCCGGTCACACGGTGGTGGACCACCGGACCTGGTTCATCTGCTCCGACGGCGACCTGATGGAGGGCATCTCCCACGAGGCGGCGTCGATCGCCGGGTTCCTCGGCCTCGAGAAGCTGATCGGGATCTGGGACGACAACCACATCAGCCTCGACGGCCCGACGACGCTGTCGTTCGGCGAGGACGTGCCGGCCCGCTTCGCCGCCTACGGATGGCGGGTGATCCGGGTGGAGGACGGCAACGACGCCGCGGCCATCGACGCGGCCATGAGCGAGGCGAGCGTCCCCGACGGACGCCCGACCCTGATCGCCTGCCGCACGCACATCGGCTTCGGCTCGCCCAACAAGCAGGACACCTCGAGTGCCCACGGATCGCCTCTCGGGCCCGACGAGGTCGCGGCGACGAAGCGCGCCTACGGATGGCCCGAGGACGCGCAGTTCCTGGTGCCCGACGAGGTCGCCCGCTGGGCGCCGGAGCTCGTCGAGCGGGGCCGGGGGCTGCAGGCCGAGTGGGAGGCGCGCGTCGCGGCGTACGCCGAGGCGTTCCCGGCCGAGGCCGCCGAGCTCGCCCGGGTCGGCGAGGGGCGCCTGCCGGAGGGCTGGGAGTCGGCGGCCCCGACGTTCACCGCGGGCGAGTCGGTCGCGACCCGCGCGTCGGCGGGCAAGGCCCTCAACGCCTTCGCGGCCGTGGTGCCGGAACTGATCCAGGGGTCCGCCGACCTCTCCTCGTCGACCAGCACCGACCTCAAGGGGCTCGGCACGGTCACCCGCGACGACTTCTCGGGGCGGAACCTCTACTACGGCGTCCGCGAGCACGCGATGGGCGCGATCACCAACGGCATCGCCGCCCACGCCGGCCTGCGGCCGGTCTGCTCGACGTTCTTCACCTTCTCGGACTACATGAAGAACACGATCCGCCTGGCCGCGCTGATGCGCCTGCCCTCGATCTTCGTCTTCACCCACGACTCGATCGCCCTCGGGGAGGACGGGCCGACCCACCAGCCCGTCGAGCACCTCGCCGCGCTGCGGGCGATCCCGGACCTGGTGACGATCCGGCCGGCCGACGCGACCGAGGCGACCGAGGCGTGGCGCATCGCCATCGCCCGCACCGGCGCCCCCACCGTGCTCGTGCTGAGCCGCCAGGGCCTCGAGACCCTGGAGGGCACCCCCGCGGTCGAGCGGGGCGCCTACGTCCTCGCCGACGGCGACGACTGCATCCTGATCGGGACGGGCTCCGAGGTCGGCACCGCGATGGCGGCGCGCGAGATCCTCGCGGGCGAGGGGATCTCGGCCCGCGTGGTCAGCATGCCCTCGTTCGAGCTCTTCCGGGCGCAGGACGCCGCCTACCGCGAGCAGGTGCTGCCGCGCGCGCGGACCGCCCGGGTCGCCGTGGAGGCCGCGAGCCCCTTCGGATGGGCCGAGTGGACCGGGCTGGACGGCGCGATCGTGGCCGTGGACCGCTTCGGGCTCTCGGCGCCCGCCGCCGAGGCGATGGCGGAGGTCGGCATCACGCCCGAGGCCGTCGCGGCGGCGGCACGTGCTCAGGTGCAGGGGGAAAGGTCGTAACCCTCAGCCTCGACATGACGGTGAGAATAGGCGCCTGATGTCCGGCACCGGGACGATGGCGGGACCCGAGGGCACCGCCACGGTCGCCGCGGAGGCGGACGTGCGCCTCACGCGCGCCGCGCCGCCGGCGGTGATCGTGATCTTCGGGGCGACGGGCGACCTGACCCAGCGAAAGCTGGTCCCGGGGCTCTACAACCTCGCCACGCAGCAGCTGCTGCCTCCGGAGACGGCGATCATCGGCGTCGCCCGGCGGGACATCCCGGACGAGGAGTTCCGCGCCCACCTGCGGGCCGGCGTCGAGGCCCACGGCCGCTTCCCCATCGACGAGGACGTCTGGGAGGGCTTCGCCGGCCGCCTGCGCTACCTGTCGGCGCCGTTCGACGACCGGCGCGGCTTCGAGCGACTACGGGCGATGATCGAGGAGGAGGACGAGCGCCGCGGGACGCGCGGCAACCGCCTCTTCTACCTCGCGACCTCCCCGGAGTTCTTCCCGGTGATCGCCGAGAGCATCGGTGCCGTCGGGCTCGCCGACGAGGGCGACGGCACGGAGCGGTTCGCCCGCCTGGTGGTCGAGAAGCCGTTCGGCCACGACCTCGCGTCGGCGCGCGCCCTCAACACCCGGCTCGGGTCGGTGTTCCGCGAGCGGCAGGTCTACCGGATCGACCACTACCTGGGGAAGGAGACGGTCCAGAACCTGCTCGTGCTGCGCTTCGGCAACGCGATCTTCGAGCCGATCTGGAACCGCCGGTACGTCGACCACGTGCAGATCACGGTCTCCGAGGAGCTCGGCGTCGGGACCCGCGGCGGCTACTACGACACGAGCGGCGCGCTGCTCGACATCGTCCAGAACCACATGCTCCAGGTGCTCTCGATCGTGGCGATGGAGCCGCCGGCGCGCTTCGAGAGCCGCGACGTGCGCGACGAGAAGGTGAAGGTGCTGCGGGCGATCGCCCCCTTCGAGGCGGTCTCGGTGGCCCGTGACGCGGTGCGCGGCCAGTACGGGCCCGGCTGGATCGCCGGCGACCGGGTGCCGGGCTACCGTGAGGAGAAGGGGGTGGATCCCGAGTCGAACACGGACACCTTCGTGGCGATGCGCGTGATGATCGACAACTGGCGCTGGTCGGGCACCCCCTTCTACCTGCGCACCGGCAAGCGCCTGCCGCGGCGGGCGACCGAGGTCGCCATCCAGTTCAAGCAGGCGCCCCACCTCCCCTTCGAGACCTCCGCGGTGGAGAGCGCGGCCCCGAACCTCCTCATCCTGCGGATCCAGCCCGACGAGGGCGCGTCCCTGAGCTTCCTCGCGAAGGTCCCGGGGCCGCAGATCGACCTGCGCGTCGTCAGCATGGACTTCACCTATGGCAACTCATTCCTGCGCAGCTCCCCCGAGGCCTACGAGCGGCTCCTCCTGGACGCGCTGCTCGGCGACTCGACGCTCTTCGCCCGCTGGGACGAGGTGGAGCGCGCGTGGGAGATCATGCAGGGGCTGATCGACGTGTGGTCGGCCGAGCCGGGCCCGTACCCGAACTACGAGGCGGGGTCGTGGGGCCCCGCGGAGGCCGATGCCCTGATGAGCAGCGACGACCGCGAATGGCGGCGCCTGTGAGCACCGCCGTCGAAGCCCCGGTCGCGCCCTGGGACGGCGTCGGCGTCACCATCGCCGAGGTGCTGGACCGGCTGGCCGAGCAGCGGCGCCCGCCCGACGGTGGCGCGCCCCTGAACCTGGCCGGCATCCTCAACCTGGTGGCCCACGTGCCAGGCGAGGAGGACGTCGCGCCGATGACCGCCCTGGTGCACGGCCTCGCCGGCCACCAGCCGGCGCGCGCCGTGCTGGTCGTCGAGCCGCGCGGCGGCGAGGGCATCGACGCCACCGTGAGCACCAGCTGCCGCCTGAGCGGCGGCCGGGTGAGCGTGGGCGTCGAGCTGGTGGTGCTCTCGCTCCACGGCGACCGGCGCGCCGGCGACGCGAGCGCGGTGCAGCCGCTGCTGCGGCCGGACCTGCCCACCGTGCTCTGGTGGCCCGGGGCCCCCGA
>JAEMRL010000154.1 GCA_016463385.1 Thermoleophilia bacterium | reverse complement strand
TCGAGGCCGGCGGCGACCGCGCGCAGGAGGTCGCGCTCGGTGACCACGGCGGGGCCGGGGAGCGCTCCGTCGAGCACGACCGCGGCGCCGGTGCGGTGCTGCACCATGCGGGTCGCCGCCTGCTGGAGGGTGTGCTGGGGGCCCACGATCGCGCTGATCGGGCTCATCGCATCCTTCACCCTCATGACGCCCTCTCCCTCGTTACGATTGTTGCTAAGTCCGCAGGATGCCAGTTCCTGCGGAGTGCCGCAACCGCCGGGCGGCCGGAATTCCGGGCTCCCCCTTGTCCGGATACGATCGGCCGATGCCCCAGGACACGGTCTTCGTCTACGGCCCGCATCTGCAGGCCTACAACCCGAGCGCCGACGAGGAGCGGCCGCTGCGGCGCGAGCTCGGCATCGAGCTGCTGCGCGCCTACGGCCTGCTCGACCACCCCGGCGTGCGGTGCGTGGTCCCGCGCCTGGCCACCGACGCGGAGCTGATGGGGGTCCACGACCCCGGCTACATCGAGGCCGTCAAGCGCTACAGCGCCGACCCATCCCTCGCGGCGGGGCCCGAGGCGCAGGCGTGGGGATTCCTCGACGGCGACACGATCGCCCGCGAGGGCATGCACGAGGCGGCCGCCGGCGCCGTCGGGTCGGCGCTCACCGGGGCCATCGAGATCTGGGAGGGGCGGGCGCTGCAGGCGTTCTGCCCCGCTCCGGCGGGCCTGCACCACGCGATGGCCAACCGGGCCTCGGGCATGTGCATCTACAACGACGCCGCCGTCGCGATCTCGGCGCTGCTCGAGCGCGGGGCCGAGCGGATCGCCTACATCGACGTGGATGCCCACCACGGCAACGGCGTGCAGTGGATCTACTACGAGGACCCGCGGGTGCTGACCTGCTCGATCCACGAGAGCGGCCGCTACCTCTACCCCGGCACCGGGGGTCTCGCCGAGCGCGGGGTCGGCGCCGGCGAGGGCACGGCGGTCAACGTCCCGCTGCCCCCCTACGCCGCCGACGGCTCCTACCTGCGCGCCTTCGAGGAGGTCGTCGCGCCCGCCGTGCGGCGCTTCCGCCCGGATGTCGTCGTCTCGATGACCGGGGTCGATCCGCACCACACCGACCCCATGGCCCACCTGCAGGTGACGACGGCGGCCTTCGCGCGGCTCAACGCGGCGATGCACGACCTCGCCTTCGACGCCGCGCAGGGGCGCTGGCTCGTGGTCACCGGCGGCGGCTACAACATCGACCTGCTCGCCCGGCTCTGGGCGTCGCTGCTCGCGCGGATGGTCGGCGTCGACCTGCCCGAGGAGATCCCCGCCGACTGGCTGGCGCTCGCCCGCGAGCGCGCGGGGCGTGAGTTCACGCCGGTGCTCTCGGGCGACACGCCGCGCGAGGCCGACGAGCACCTGATCGCCCGCGCCGAGGCCGAGGCCTACGAGACGATCGCCGCCGCCCGCGAGCTGCACGGGCTGCGATGACGGATGAGGGCCCGGCGCGACGGGAGAACATCAACGACCCCGTGTGGGACGAGCCGCGCGAGCGCGACGGCTTCCGGGCGCGGCGCTCGCGCATCGGCCGGCGCCTCGGCACCGAGCGCCTGGGCGTGAGCCTCTGGGAGATCCCGCCCGGCGAGGCCGCCTACCCCTACCACCTGCACCTGGCCGAGGAGGAGCTGGTCGTGGTCCTTGCGGGCAGTCCCTGGCTGCGCGCGCCCGGCGGCTGGCGGCAGCTCGCCGAGGGCGAGGTGGTGGGATTCCCCCGCGGCGAGGCCGGCGCCCATCAGATCGTCAACCGCGGCGACGCGGTGGTGCGTCTGCTCGCCGTCAGCACCAACGGGGAACCGGACATCGTGATCCAGCCCGACTCGGGCAAGGTGGGGCCGGCCGAGCGACGGCCCGACGGCTCCGGCCTCTGGGCCTGGTTCCGGATGGAGGACGCGGCCGACTACTGGGAGGGCGAGTCGCCCCCCGCCCCGCCGGGATGAGCGGACCGGTCCTTCAGGACCGCGCGCGGAGGGGGACTACGATCGGACGATGACCCGCCGCCTCTGCGCTCCCGTCCTCGTCGCCGCCGTCCTCGCGGCGCCGGCCGCCGCGACGGCGCACACCACGGTCGAGGACGTCACGCCCGCCGACGGCGCGCGGCTGACGACCGCGCCCGCGGCCGTGGTCGCGCGTTACGCGGAACCCCTCGCCGAGGTGGTCGAGGCGGCCGTGGCGGTCGATGGCGCCGCGGTCGCCGGGGTCCGCGCCCGCCTCGCGCCAGGCGACGCCTCGACGGTCCGCATCCCGCTTCCGGCGTCACCGCGAAGCGGCCGCTTCGCGGTGACCTGGACCGTGCGCGGCGCCGACAGCCACGTCCTGGAGGGCGCGGTCGCCTTCACGGTCGCCCCCCCGGCGCTGCGCGCCGATCTGCGACGGATCGCGGCCGCGCTCGACGATGCGGCGGCCGCGCTCCGGGCGATCCAGACCTAGCCCGGAACCACCTGGACGCCCGGCGGCAGCGGGTCGAACGCGCCGGTGAGGCTCACGGCGCCCGGCACGACCTCGTCGACCACGACCGGGCCCGATGAGCCGGTCAGCGCCAGCAGGCGCCCGAGGGCCTCGTCGCGCGAGTAGGGGTCGTGGGTGCCCTGGCGCAGGAAGCCCTCGATGTCCTCGAGCTTGGCCCGGGCCTCGTCCACGCGCGGGTCGGAGCCCGGGATGTAGGCGCCGATCGCGATCAGGTCCTCGGCGCGCTTGTGCGCGGCCATCAGGCCGCGCAGCCGCCCGCCCGCCTCGAGGTGCTCGGGCGAGAGCAGCTGCGGCGAGAGCCGCGACACCGACTGCAGCACGTCGATCGCCGGGTAGTGGTGGCGGTGGGCCAGCTCGCGCGAGAGCACGATGTGGCCGTCGAGGATCGACCGCACGGCGTCGGCGACCGGCTCGTTCATGTCGTCGCCCTCCACCAGCACGGTGTAGAGGGCGGTGATGCTCCCCACCGGCGCGGTGCCGGCGCGCTCGAGCAGGCGCGGCAGCAGCTGGAACACCGAGGGGGTGTAGCCGCGGGTCGCCGGGGGCTCGCCGATGGCGAGGCCCACCTCGCGCTGCGCGGTGGCGAGGCGCGTCACCGAGTCCATCATCAGCAGCACGTCGGCGCCCTGGTCGCGGAAGTACTCGGCGATCGTGGTGGCGACGAAGGCCGCCTTGATGCGCACGAGCGCCGGCTGATCGGAGGTGGCGACCACGACGACGCTGCGCGCGAGGCCCTCGGGGCCGAGGTCGTGCTCGATGAACTCCCGCACCTCGCGGCCACGCTCGCCGACCAGCGCGATCACGTTGATGTCGGCGCTGGTTCCGCGGGCCATCATGCCCATGGTCGTGCTCTTGCCGACCCCCGAGCCGGCGAAGATGCCCATGCGCTGGCCGCGTCCGCAGGGCATCAGCGCGTCGATGGCGCGGACGCCGAGCGGGAGCGGCGTGCGGATGGTGGGGCGGCGCAGGACGTCGGGCGGCGGCGCGTCGATGGCGCGGCGCGCCTCGATCACCGGCGGGCCGAGCCCGTCGATGGGACGGCCGAGGCCGTCGAGCACGCGCCCGAGGAGGCCCTGGCCGACGTCGACGCGCACGGCGTGGCCGGTCGCGATCACGGTCTGGCCCGGGCCGACGCCGGTGGCGTCGCCGAGCGGCATCAGCAGCGTGCGTCCCTCGCGGAAGCCCACGACCTCGGCCTGCAGGGGCGGGCGCCCGGTGCGGTGGCCCGGCACGAGGATCTCGCAGCGCTCGCCGACGCTCGCCTCGGGGCCGCGGCTCTCGACGACGAGGCCGATCAGCTCCGAGACGCGCCCGTTGAGGCGGTAGGGGTCGAGGTGGCGCAGGCGCTCGCGCGCCGGGGCGAGGTCGAGCGCGGTCATCGGTGAGGGAGCACGAGATCCTCGTCGGGCGGCGCGACCAGCGCCTCGAGCACCCGGCCGAGCTGGCTCTCGAAGGTCGCGTCGACGTCGCCCGTCGTGGTCTCGAGCACGCACGAGCCCGGCATGATGCGCGGGTCGTCCACCACCTCGAAGCGGGCGATGCCGCCCATCTCCTCGAGGATCGTGGGCGCCGCCTCGCGGCATGCGGCGAGATCGATCGGACTCACCCGGGCCACGAGCTGCGAGCGGTCGGCCGCGCGGCGGATGGCGCCACGCAGGACGTCGGACACGCGGTCGGGGTTGGCGGCGACGTCGGCGCGCACGATGCGCGCGGCGACCTCGACCGCCAGCGCCGTGGCCTCGCGGACCGCCGCCTCCTCGATGGCCTCGCGCTGCTCGGAGAGGCCCCGGGCCATCGCGCGCAGGGTGGCGAGCGTGTCGGCCACCTCGGCCTCGGCCTCGGCGCGCCCCTGGGCGAAGCCCTCCTGGCGTGCGAACTCGCGGAGGGCGTCGGCCTCGCTGGTCGCCTGGGCCATCGCGGCCTCGGCGTCCTCGCGGGCGCGCTCGGCGATCCCCTCGGGCGTGGTCGGGTCGGCGCGGCGGACGATGCGCGGGCGCAGCGGCACCGCGACGCTCTCCTCCGACATGCTCGATCCGCGCAGCAGGCTACGAGACAAGCTGGTCCTCGCCGCCGCGGATGATCACGATCGTCCCGGCCTCCTCGAGGCGGCGGATGACGGCCACGACCTTCTGCTGGGCCTCCTCCACCTGCTTCACGCGCACCGGGCCCATGAACTCGAGCTCCTCGCGGATGTTGGTGGCGGCGCGCTCGCTCATGTTGCGCAGGATCGCGTCCTGGACCTCGGGGCCGACGCCCTTGAGCGCCATCGTGAGCTCCTTGGTGTCCACCTCGCGGAGCACCTGCTGGATGCTGCGGTCGTCGAGCACCGTGATGTCCTCGAACAGGAACATCATGCGGCGGACCTCGTCGGCGAGCTCCGGGTTCTGCTCCTCGAGCGTCTCGACGATCGTCCGCTCGGTGGTGCGGTCGACCTGGTTGAGCAGGTCGACCAGCGAGCGAAGGCCGCCGGCCGAGGTGAAGTCCTGGGTGATGACGCTCGAGAGCTTGCGCTCGAGCACCCGCTCGATCTCCTTGATGACCTCCGGCGCCGTACGGTCCATCAGCGCGATGCGCATCGCGACGTCGGCCTGCACGTCGTCGGGCAGCGAGCTGACCACCTGGGCGGCGGTCTCCGAGGGCAGGTAGGCGAGGATCAGCGCGATCGTCTGGGGGTGCTCGTTGGCGATCACGTTGAGGATCTGCGAGGCCTCGGTGCGGCGCAGGAACTCGAACGGGCTCACCTGGATGGCGCTCGACAGGCGGGCCATGACCTCGTTGGCCTTCCCCTCGCCGAGGGCCTTCTGCAGGATCCCGCGGGCGTACTCGAGGCCCCCCTCGGTGATGTACTCCTGCGCGACGGCCACCTCGTAGAACTCCTCCACGACCGTCTGCTTACGGTCGGGCGGGATGTGCCCCATGCTCGCGATCTCGAGGGTGAGCTCGTCGATCTCCTCCTGGCGGAGGTGCTTGAAGACCTCGGCGGAGGCGTCCTGGCCGAGGCTCACCAGCAGGATCGCCGCCTTCTCGCGTCCGGTCATCGTGCCGGTGGACATCAGCGCTCCACGAGCCAGCCGCGGAGCAGCTGTGCGACGTCGTCCGGCTTACGCCGGGCGAGATCCTCCATCTGGGCCTCGATCGGGCTCTTGCGCTGGCCCTCGAGCTGGCGGACGGCGTTGCCGTTGGTCAGCTCGGAGACCGGCACCGGCCCCTGCTTGAGCAGCTCCGGCAGCGCCTTCTCGAGCTCCGACTGGCGGCCGCGCAGCGACTTGCGGGCGAAGAGCGCCAGCAGCAGGAGGCCGATCACCGCGCCGGCCGTCTTGGCCAGGTTCATGATGTCGAGGCCGCCGGCCGCGGCGGGCGGGTTCTTGGCGGCCTCCGCCGCCGCCTTCGCGGCGGTGATGGCGGTGCCGTCCTCGGCGAACGCGACCGTGTTGACGGTGACGATGTCCCCGCGCTTGACGTTGTAGCCGACTGCCGCCTTGATGCTCTCCTCGATGGCCTGCACGTCGGCCGCGGGGACCTGGTCGCTGAGCTGCACCGAGACCGACTGCGTGACGACGGCGCCCGGGGTCTTCTCGATCTGCGACCGCACGCGGTCCACGCCGTTGCGGGTGCTGCCGGAGTTCTTGGTGTAGTCGGTGGTGCCGCTGCCCGACGTGGTCGCCGGGAAGGTGCTGCCGGCCGGCGTGTTCGCCGAGGTTCCGGTCACCGCGCCACCGGCGCCGCCGGT
>JAEMRL010000512.1 GCA_016463385.1 Thermoleophilia bacterium | reverse complement strand
ACGGAGGGCGGCGATCTTGACCTTGCCCGCGCGGGCGCGGTCGCGGGTGTGAGGGGTGAGGGCGGCGGGCTGGATGTAGGGGAGCGCCGCGGCGAGGGCGGGAGCGCCCGCGCCGTCGAGCGCCGCGCGGAGGGCCCGCTCGGGCCCGAGGAGCGCCGCCGTGGAGACGAGGAGCTCGGCGACGTCGGTGTCGCGCGCGGAGGCCGGGGATCCGAGGGTCGCCGCGGCGAGATCGATGATCATGCACTCGCCGTCGGCGACGACGACGTTGCCCGCATGGAGGCGTCCGTGGGCGATGCCCGCCGCGTGGAGGCGCACGACCCCGGTCCACAGCCCGGCCAGCATCGCGTCGTGGACGTCCGCGACGGGCGTTGACTCCAGGGGCTCGGAATCCGGCTGCCGGGTCACCAACAGGGCATCGCCGTACGGCCCCAGGGCGGCGGTGGCCACCTCCGGCGTGCGGACCCCGGCCTGCCCGGCGAGGACGGTCGCCAGGGCCTCGTGCTCCACCTGCTCGAGGCGGCCGACGCTCCCCTGGCGGGGCGGGTCGCGGTAGGCGAGCGCGCGCCAGCGGCGTGCGATGCGCTGCGTGTCCTGCGCGTCACGCCCGAGCACGCGGATCCTCAGGGGCCGGCCCCCGTCGTCGAGGGCGGTGAAGTCGGCCGCCCCGATCCGCTGCCGCGCCGAGGGGGCCAGCCCCCGCACCTGCACTCCGATGTCCCCGAGGGCCTGGTTCACCTCGGCGACGTGGGGAAGGCCGGCGGCCGACCCGAACACGAGCCGGACCAGCGCGCCGACGCCGAGCCCGAGGGCGACTGCGCCGAGAACGGCGGAGGGCAGCGCCGCGCCCAGCGCGATCAATCCGAGTGCGGCGAGGCCGGCGACCAGCCCCGCTCCCAGGCGCACCGGGCGGATGAGCTCGGGCCCCGCCACCGAGACCACCGCGGCGACCGCTGCGATCCGGAGCTCTGGGAAGCCCCACAGCCCGAAGAGCTCCGCGTCGGCCGGGATCCACTGCGCCTCCACGATGCGGCCGAGTGCCGTCCCCACCCCGGCCACGAGCGCCAGGGCGATCGACAGATCACGGACGAGCGCCCAGCGGCGGCGCACCGCCGCCTCGACGATGACCAGCGACGCCATGGCGATCGCGCCGATGACGGAGGCGCGCCAGGCGGCCGGCGCCCAGCCGAGGAGGGTCCGGGCCGCGTCCGCGAGGTCCTGGTCCCCGCTCGGGGCCGCCGCCGCCACCGCGGTGAGCCAGGCGCAGAGGAAGCTCGCGAGCGCGAGGACCAGTGCGTCGATCGTCCGTCGGTTCCGCCTGCCCGGCTCGGCGGACGTGAGCAGGAGACCCCGCCGGCCCGCGGAGCGACCCGGGCCGGCGGGCGCGCTCACCCCCGGCGACCCGGCCCGCCGGGGGCTCATCGCGTCAGGACCCGAGCCAGACGCGTGCGGCCGTCACGAGGGCCTCGATGCCCGTGGCCATCGTCGGGTCCTGCTCGGGCGCGTACAGCGGGGAGTGGTTGAAGGGGATGTCCTGCTGGATCCGGCCCGCCGCCATCGCCTCCGCGAACGCCTCGGGG
>JAEMRL010000153.1 GCA_016463385.1 Thermoleophilia bacterium | reverse complement strand
CGGCGGCCTCGGGCATCAGGCGCGCGAACGACGCCCGGAAGGCCTCGACCCCCGGCGCGAGCGCGGCCTCGCGTCCGACCCGGTCGATGGTGCGCCACCCCGCCGACCCCTCCGGCCAGCCGAGCAGGCCCATCTGACCGCCGTCGGAGAGGTAGCGCATCGAGAACGAGCGGTCGATCACCGCCGGGCTCATGAAGGTGAGGGTCGCGTCCGAGAGCGCCGAGACCTCGGCCTCGAGGCCGGCCATCGCGCGCACACGCGAGCCGACGCCGTCGCAGGCCACCACCAGATCGGCCTCCAGGCGCGTGACGCCGTCGGGACCCTCGAGCGCCACCCCCGTGACGCGGTCGCCCGCGTGCAGCAGCTCCGTGACGCTCTCGCCGTGCCGGACCGGCACGCCCTCGGCGAGCGCGTCCAGGAGGTGGCCCACCTTCACGCAGATCGCCACCGGGGTGCCGTCCGCGCCGGGGGCGATGTCCCAGCCGGCGTCCCGCACCCGCGTCAGGAGGCCGAGCTCCTCCAGTGCGGGGAAGCCCTGGAAGCCGAGCATGAACGGCCGCGCCTGGTGCGCGCCGGGGGGCTGGCGCTCCACGAGCACCGGCTCGTGCCCGCGCGCGCGGAGCAGCCGGGCGAGCGTCAGCCCCACCATGCCCCCGCCCACGATCACGATCCGCATCACCGGGCGAGCCTAGTGCGGGCGGGACGGCCGCGCCCCGCGCGACGGGTAGTCTCGGCCGCGTGGACGTCCCCCCGACCGTCGAGGCGACGCGGTACGTCGCGCCACTGCGCGAGGGCGGCTCGCTGCCGGCCCTGATCGAGGCCGACGACGACGGCCTCTACGTCCTCAAGTTCCACGGCGCCGGGCAGGGCCCGCGGTCGCTGATCGCCGAGCTCGTCGCGGGCGAGATCGGTCGCGCGCTCGGCCTGCCGGTGCCCGTGATCGCCTTCGTGATGCTCGACCCCGCCCTCGGCCAGGCCGAGCCCGACCCCGAGATCCAGGACCTGCTGCGCGCGAGCCCGGGCCTCAACCTCGGCCTCGACTACCTGCCGGGATCGCTGGCCTACGACCCGGCGGCCGGCCGGCCGGTCGACCCGGCGCTCGCCGCCGACATCGTCTGGTTCGACGCCCTGCTGACCAACGTCGACCGCTCGGCGCGGAACCCGAACCTGCTGGTGTGGCACGAGCGGCTGTGGCTGATCGACCACGGCGCGGCCCTCTACGCCCACCACGGCGACCCCCTGCTCGCCGACGCGTGGGACCGGCCCTTCCCCGTGGGCGCCGACCACGTGCTGCTCCCGCTCGCCGGTCCGATCGCCGAGGCTCACGCGCGCCTCGCGCCGCGCCTCGCCGGCGGTGTGATCGAGGAGGTCGTCGCACTGATCCCCGACGCGTGGCTGACCGGCGCCGAGGCGCCTGCCGGCGAGCGCCGCCGCGCCTACGCGACCCACCTGAGGCGCCGCCTGGAGTCGGGGCGCTTCGCGGAGGAGGCCGATGACGCCCGCGCCGCGTAGCCCCTTCCAGTACGCCATCGTGCGGGTCGTGCCGCGCGTCGAGCGGGGCGAGTGCATGAACGTCGGCGTCGTGCTCTTCGCCCGTACGCGCGACTTCCTCGGGATGCGCGTGGCGCTCGACGAGGAGCGCCTGCGGGCGCTGTCGCCCGACACCGACCCGGCGCCGCTGCGCGCCCAGCTCGAGGGCCTGATGCGGATCGCCGCGGGCGATCCGGACGCCGGCCCGATCGCGCGCCTGCCCTTCCCCCAGCGCTTCCACCAGCTGGTCGCCCCGTCGAGCACCACGCTGCAGACCTCGCCCGTGCACACGGGCGTCTGCGACGACCCGCAGGCCGAGCTGGAGCACCTGCACCGGCGCCTGGTCCTCTGACGGACGCCCCCGGGGGCGCCTCGGATAGGGTCCGCCCATGACCGAGACCGAGAGCACCACCACCACCGAGCCGCCCGCCTGCGAGCGCTGCGGCACGCGCACCTTCCCGTCGCGGCGCCAGATGCTGCGGCACCGCCTCGAGGACGCCAAGGCCGTCCCGCAGGAGGGCTACGTCGACACCTGGAAGTGCCCGCGCTGCGGGCGCGAGGAGCCGCGGGGCTGATCGAGCTCGGCGTCTACACGTTCGCCGAGCGGACGCCCGACCCCGCGACGGGCCGGACGATCGGCGCCGGCGAGCGCCTGCGCGACCTGATGGACGAGATCGCGCTCGCCGACGAGCTCGGCCTCGACGTGTTCGGGGTCGGCGAGCACCACCGCCCCGAGTACGCGGTGTCGGCGCCCGCCGTCGTGCTGGCCGCCGCCGCCGCGCGCACCCGGCGGATCCGCCTCACCAGCGCCGTCACCGTGCTGAGCTCCGACGACCCCGTGCGGGTGTTCCAGGACTTCGCCACGCTCGACCTGCTGTCGGAGGGCCGGGCGGAGATCATGGCCGGACGCGGCTCGTTCATCGAGTCGTTCCCGCTCTTCGGCTACGACCTCGCCCACTACGACGAGCTCTTCGCCGAGAAGCTCGAGCTGCTGCTCGCCCTGCGCGGCTCCGAGCGGATCACCTGGCACGGGCGCCACCACCCCGACATCGACGACCGCGGCGTCTACCCGCGGCCGGAGCAGGACCCGCTGCCGGTGTGGATCGCCGTGGGCGGGACGCCCGCCTCGGTGGTGCGCGCCGGCGCGCTCGGGCTGCCGCTGGCCATCGCGATCATCGGCGGCTCGCCGGCGCGCTTCCGCCCGCTGGCCGACCTCCACCGCGAGGCGGCCCGCGAGGCCGGCCATGCCGGCGACATCCCGATCGGCATCAACATCCACGGCTACGTGGCCGACACGTCCGAGCGCGCCGCGGCCGAGTTCTACCCGCCCTTCGCCCACGTCATGACCCAGCTCGGGCGTGAGCGCGGCTGGAGCCCGATGACCGAGCAGCAGTACGAGGTGATGCGCTCCCCCCTCGGCGCGCTGGCGGTCGGCGACCCGGCCGAGGTGGCGGAGAAGATCCTCGCCATCCACCGCATCTTCGGGAACCGCCGCTTCCTGATGCAGATGAGCGTCGGCACCATGCCCCACGACGCCGTGATGCGCTCGATCGAGCTCTACGCGACCGAGGTGGCCCCGATCGTGCGCGCCGAGGTGGCCCGGCGCGAGGGGGCGGCCTCCGCCGCGGGCGGCGGCTGACGGGGCCCGAGCGCCGGCGCGCCGCGGGACGATAGCCTTCTGGCATGCCTCCATACCGCTCCCGCACCGTCACCCACGGCCGCAACATGGCCGGCGCCCGCGCCCTGCTGCGCGCGGCCGGAGTCGAGAAGGACGATCTCGGCAAGAAGCCGATCATCGCGGTCGCCAACTCGTACACCCAGTTCGTCCCCGGGCACACCCACCTGAAGCCCGTGGGCGAGATCGTCGCCGACGCGATCATCGCGGCCGGCGGCATCCCGCGGGAGTTCAACACGATCGCCGTCGACGACGGCATCGCGATGGGTCACGGCGGCATGCTCTACTCGCTCCCCTCGCGCGACCTGATCGCCGACAGCGTCGAGTACATGGTCAACGCGCACTGCGCCGACGCGCTGATCTGCATCTCCAACTGCGACAAGATCACGCCGGGGATGCTGAACGCGGCGCTGCGCCTCGACATCCCGACGGTGTTCGTCTCGGGCGGTCCGATGGAGGGCGGCACGGCGGTGCTCGTGGACGGGACGGTGCGCACGCGCGTGAACCTGATCAGCGCGATCGCCGACGCCGTGGCCGACGAGGTCTCCGACGAGGACATCGCGATCATCGAGGAGAGCGCCTGCCCGACCTGCGGCTCGTGCTCGGGCATGTTCACCGCCAACTCGATGAACTGCCTCACCGAGGCGCTCGGCCTGGCGCTTCCCGGCAACGGCTCGATCCTCGCGACCCACACCGCCCGCAAGGACCTCTACGAGGCCGCCGGCCGCTGCGTGGTCGAGATCACGCGCCGCCACTACGAGGAGGACGACGCGTCGGTGCTCCCGCGCGCGATCGCCACCCGGGCCGCCTTCGAGAACGCGATGACGCTCGACGTGGCGATGGGCGGCTCGACGAACACCGTGCTCCACATCCTCGCCGCCGCGCAGGAGGCCGAGCTCGACTTCACGATGAAGGACATCGACGCCCTCTCGCGGCGGGTGCCGTGCCTGAGCAAGGTCGCCCCGAACGGGATCTACCTGATGGAGGACGTCCACCGCGCGGGCGGCATCCCCGCGATCCTCGGCGAGCTGTGGCGCGCCGGCCTCTTCAACGAGGACGTCACCACGGTCCACGCGCGGACGGTCGAGGAGTGGCTGCCGGTGTGGGACATCCGCAGCGGCCGCGCCTCGGAGGAGGCGATCGAGGTCTTCCACGCCGCCCCCGGCTGCCGCCGGTCGGCCACGGCGTTCTCGCAGTCCGAGCGCTGGGACACCCTCGACACCGACGCGGCCGAGGGCTGCATCCGCGACGTCGCGCACGCCTACTCGACCGACGGCGGCCTCGCGATCCTCTACGGCAACCTGGCCGTGCGCGGCTGCGTCGTGAAGACCGCCGGCGTGGACGAGTCGATCCTCACCTTCACCGGGCCCGCCGTCGTGGTCGAGTCGCAGGACGACGCGGTCCGCTCGATCCTCGGTGGCCGCGTCACGGAGGGCGACGTCGTGGTCATCCGCTACGAGGGCCCGCGCGGCGGCCCGGGTATGCAGGAGATGCTCTACCCCACCTCCTACCTCAAGGGCCGCGGCCTCGGGAAGGCGTGCGCGCTGATCACCGACGGGCGCTTCTCCGGCGGCACCTCCGGTCTGTCGATCGGCCACGTGTCGCCCGAGGCGGCGTCCGGCGGCACGATCGCCCTGGTCGAGGACGGCGACCCGATCGTGATCGACATCCCGAACCGGACGATCACGCTCGACGTGCCCGACGACGTGCTCGCGGAGCGCCGTGAGCGCCTCGAGTCGGGCGGCGGCTACGTGCCGGCGGCGCGCGACCGGGTCGTGTCGCCCGCCCTGCGCGCCTACGCGGCGATGGCGACGTCGGCCGACACGGGCGCGGTCCGCGACGTCAACGCCGTCGAGCGGGCCGTCGCGGCCGCCGCGGACTCGCGCAACGCCACACTCGCCGGGTAGGGCGCCCCGCGCCGTGACGGCGGCATCGGGGAACGCGCGGTGAGCTGGCCGCGCGCGCTGTTCTTCGACGTCTTCGGGACCTGCGTGGACTGGCGCACGGGCGTGGCCCGCGACGTGGCGGCGATGGCCGCCCGGCACGGCGTGAGCGTCGACGCGCCGGCGATCGCCGACGCCTGGCGGGCCGAGTACCAGCCCCAGATGCAGACGGTCCGCGACGGTTCGCGGCCCTGGGTGACGCTCGACGTGCTCCATCGCGAGTCGCTCGACGGCGTCCTCGCCGGGACGGCGCTTGCCGGCATCCCCGCCGAGGACCGCGACGCGCTGACGCGGGCGTGGCACCGCCTCGATCCCTGGCCCGACACCGTGCCCGGCCTGACGCGGATGAAGGCGCGGGCGGTCATCGCCCCCCACTCCAACGGCCACATCGCGCTGCTGCTGAACATGGCCAAGCGGGCCGGGCTGCCCTGGGACGTGATCCTCGGCTCGGAGACCGCCCGGGCCTACAAGCCGCTGCCCGAGTCGTACCTGCGCAACGTCGCGGCGATCGGCCTGGCCCCGCACGAGGTGATGATGGTCGCCGCCCACAACGACGATCTCGTCGCCGCCGCGGCGTGCGGGTTGCGCACCGCGTTCGTCGCGCGGCCCCTCGAGCACGGGCCGGGGCAGACGACCGACCTCGAGCCCGACGACGACCACGACGTGGTCGCCGAGGACATGCTCGACCTCTGCGAGCTGCTCGACCGCTAGGCCGCGGAGCGCCGCCGGATCACCGCCGGCCGTGCGGGTTTGTACGTCCCGAGGATCGGGGAGCCGACTGCCGCCACGCGGCGACGGGGGGCCTACGGTGATCCCATCATCGGCGGCCAGGGGGTGGACGATGTCCGAGGAGCTCGAGCAACGGGTGATCCGCGACGAGATCCGCCTCGCCCGCGATGAGGAACGGCTCGCGCAGGACGAGGGCTGGATCCGCCGCAGCTGGAGGCTCGAGCTCGTACTCGCCGGCCTCCTGGCGCTCACGATCGCCGCCCTCGTCCTGAGCATCGTGGCCCTCAACCGCGATATCGACGAGGTCGCGGCGGCGGCCCCCCGCGATGACAGCGTGGGCGCCAGCGTCCTCCGCGACGGAGCGGTGGTCGCC
>JAEMRL010000511.1 GCA_016463385.1 Thermoleophilia bacterium | reverse complement strand
GTGGCGACCGTCCCGGTGGCGGTTACCGTGGCGGCGGCGATGACCGTCCGCGTGGTGGCGGTTACCAGGGCGGCGGTGGCGGCGGCTACCGCGGCGGCGGCGATCGTGACGATCGTCCGCGTAGCGGCGGCTATCAGGGTGGCGGCGATCGCGGTCCGCGTGGCGGCGGTTACCAGGGTGGCGGCGGTGGCTACCGTGGCGGCGGCGATGATCGTCCGCGTGGCGACCGTCCCGGCGGCGGTTACCAGGGCGGCGGCGACCGTGGCCCGCGTAGCGGCGGCTATCAGGGCGGCGGCGATCGCGGCCCGCGTAGCGGCGGCTACCAGGGCGGCGGCGATCGCGGCCCGCGTAGCGGCGGCTACCAGGGCGGCGGCGATCGCGGCCCCCGTGGCGGTGGCTACCAGGGCGGCGGCGACCGCGGCCCGCGCCCGAACGGCGGAGACCGCCCCTATGGTGGCGGCTTCCGTGACAAGACCGACCGGCCCGCACGGCCGGGCAGCGGTCCGCGCCCGAAGGGCGGCCCCGGCCGCCCCAAGCCGTTTGATGATCGCGGCCGTAGTGAAAACGACGACCGCGAGCGGTAGAACCCGCCCGCGCCTCTGACACGTACACCCTCCGGAGGACCCGCCATGCCAGGACCACAGACTGAATCCAGCCTGCCCGAGCGTTTCGGGCCCTACGGAGGGCGATACGTCCCAGAGACGCTGATCCCTGCCCTCGACGAGCTCGAGCAGGCGTGGATCGCAGCGGCTGCCGACCCGGCGTTCACCGCTGAGCTCGACGGGCTGCTCGCCGACTACGGCGGGCGCCCGACGCCGCTCTACCTCGCCTCACGGATCTCCGAGGTCGTCGGCCACGAGGTGTGGCTCAAGCGTGAAGACCTCATGCACACGGGGTCGCACAAGATCAACAACGCGCTCGGCCAGGCGCTGCTCGCCAAGCGAATGGGCAAGCACCGGATGATCGCCGAGACCGGGGCCGGCTCCCACGGCGTCGCCAGCGCCACCGCCTGCGCGCTGCTCGGCTTGGAATGCATCGTCTACATGGGCTCCGAGGACATGCGGCGCCAAGCCCCCAACGTCGAACGCATGCGCATGCTCGGCACCGAGGTCCGTGCCGTCGAGGACGGCACCCGCACCCTCAAAGAGGCCGTCTCGGCCGCCATCCGCGACTGGGTCACGAACGTAGGGGACACCCACTACATCCTCGGCTCCGCGGTCGGCCCGGCGCCCTACCCGGCCATCGTGAAGGCCCTCCAGCGCCGCATCGGTGATGAATCCCGGGCCCAGATCCTCGAGAAGACCGGGCGCCTTCCCGATCGGGTGCTTGCCTGCATCGGCGGGGGCTCCAACGCCATCGGGATGTTCGCTGGCTTCATGGACGACCCGAGCGTCGCGCTCGTCGGGGTCGAGGCCGCCGGCGACGGCGTCGACACGCCGCGGCACGGCGCACCACTCACCGTCGGTGGCAAGGCCGGGATCCTGCACGGATCGCTCTCGGCGATCATGCAAGACGACGAGGGCCAGATCATCGAAGCCCACTCGATCTCCGCTGGCCTCGACTACCCCGGGACCGGCCCCGAGCA
>JAEMRL010000152.1 GCA_016463385.1 Thermoleophilia bacterium | reverse complement strand
GCGCCTGCAGTCTCGCGCGCAGGAGGGGTGGGTGGCCTGGGGCGGCTCGCAGCCCGAGTCGTCCAAGCGCTACCGCGGCGGCCTGCGGGCGGTACCGTCCGGCGGCACGTTCGACCTCGTCAACGTGCTCGACCTCGAGGACTACCTGCGCGGCGTCGTGCCCCGCGAGATGCCGGCGAGCTGGGGCGACGATGCCCTCGCCGCCCTGGTCGCCCAGTCGGTGGCCGCGCGGAGCTACGCGCTCGCGACGCTCAAGCCGACGGCCAACTACGACCTCTACAACGACGATCGCAGCCAGGTGTACGGCGGCGTGTCCGCCGAGGATCCCCGCACGACGCGCGCGGTGCTCTCCACCCGGGGCACGGTGCTGACATACGATGGCGCGGTCATCACCGCGTTCTTCTTCTCCACTTCCGGCGGTCGCACCGAGGACGTGCAGAACGTCTTCCGCAGCTCCCCCCGGCCCTATCTCAAGAGCGTGCCGGATCCCTACGACCGCATCTCGCCGTACCACGTCTGGCCCGACCCGCCCACGTTCACCGCGGCGCGTCTCGGGAACCTCCTCGGCCTCGACGGCCCGGTGACCGACGTGACCATCGCCCGGCGGGGGGTCTCCCCGCGCGTCCTGGAGGCCCGCGTGACCACGAGATCCGGCCGGAAGACCACCCTCACGGGAACCTCGATGCGCGCGTCCCTGGGGCTGCGCGACACCTGGTTCACGGTCGCCAAGAACGCGCCCGTCGCGGCGGGTCGCCGATGAGCCGCCCCCGCGCCCTCGCCGTCTGCGCGGCGACGGCGGGGCTCGTGATCGGCGCTGCCGGAACCGCCGCCGCCGCCGATCCCATCCTCCCCCTCTCCGACGTGACCGCCGGCATGGTGGGCGAGGCGCGCACGGTGGTGCGCGGCACCGACATCGTCACCTTCCCGGTGACGGTCATCGACGTCCAGCGCTCGGCCGACGGCCCCGGCGGGTCGCTGATCCTCGTCCGCGCGTCGGGCCCCCTGATCGACGAGACCGGCGGCGTCGCCGAGGGCATGAGCGGGAGCCCGGTCTACGTGACCGGCGCCGACGGCGTGTCGCGCGTGATGGGCGCCGTCGCCTACGGCAGCGGCGACCAGGCCAACGTGATCGTGGGCGTCACGCCCATCGAGCAGATGATCGACTCCGGCTCGGGCCTGCGCGCCAACGCGCTGGCTCCGACCGCCGCGCCGGCCCGCCGCGCGGTCGTCGTGCGCAGCCGGGCCGCCGCACGGGCGCTCGAGACGCGCCGGCCCGACCGCATCGGCCTCTACCCCCTCGCGCGCTGGACGGCGGCGGGTGTGTCGCGTCGCCTGGCAGGCCCCCTCACGACGTCGCTCGCCCGCTCGGGCATCCAGCTGACCTCCCTCGGCCCGCGCACGCCCCGGCCCGCCACGACCCTGGTGCCGGGCGCGTCCATGACCGTGCTTCTCGCGGGCGGCGATCTCGTGATCGGGGCCGTCGGCACGGTGACCTACGTGGACGGGTCCACGGTCCTCGGCTTCGGCCACCCGTTCCTCAACGCCGGGCGCGCCCGCTTCCTGCTCGGCGACGGCTACGTCTACCAGACGATCGCCGCCCCGATCACCGGATCGAGCTACAAGCTCGCCGAGCCGGGGACGATCCAGGGCGTCATCACCGCCGACCGCGCCGACGGGGTCACGGCCCGGCGCGGTCCGGCCGAGGGGATCACGGCTGTCGCCACGGCCACCGACGCGGCCCGCGGCACCGAGAGCACGGTGCGCACCACGATCGCCCCCGACGAGCGCACGGTGCCGATCGTCGCCGGGCTGCTCCAGGACGAGCCCGCCATCCGCGTGCGCGACGGCGTGGCCGGCGGGACGCTGACGCTGCGGATCTCGATCACCAGTCCCGACCTGCGCACGCCGATCGTCTACCGCAACGTCTACGCCGCGGCCGGAGACGTCGTGTCGATGGCGAGCGGCCAGCTCCCGCGGATGCTCACCATCCTGATGCAGAACGGCGTCCGCCCGGTGCCGGTGTCGGCGATCTCGGTCACCCAGCGGCTCGAGGCGCGCGTGCGCGCCGCCCGCATCCTCGGGGCCTCCGTTCGGCGCCCCGCGGCCGGCGGGCGACCCGTCCTGGTGCTGCGCCTGCAGCCCTGGCGCTCGTCGCCCCGGGTCGTGAGGGTGCCCGTGCGCCTGCCGGCGGGCGTGGACGCCTCCTCGCCCACCCTGCGCGTGATCCCCAAGTCGGAGGGCGGCTTCGACCCGTTCACCGCCGACCTCAGCCAGGGCCTCGGCGGATCGGCTCCGCTCGGCGCCCGTCCCGCCGTGGTCGGCCGTGCCGAGCGCCTCGCCGCCCGCGCCAGCGGCACCCGCCTCGAGCGCGTCGTGGAGAGCCTCGCCCGCATCACCGACGACCGCAACGACGCGGTCCGGCTGCTGGCGCCCGGTGAGGACGCCGACGACCCGGAGGCCGGCGTCACGGTGCCGGTGCCCTACGTCATCTACGGCGGCCGCGCGACCACCCGGGTGCCCTTCCGGTAGCTAGCCGGCGGCTCCGGTCATCTCGAGGATCTCCACGAGGTTGCCGACCGTGTCGCGGGTGAAGATGCGCTCGCGCCCGATGAGCCGGGCGCCCGCCTCGCTGACGGGCGCGTCGATCTCCGCGAGCCGCGCCCGCACGGCCGAGAGGTCGTCCACCTGCAGGCAGAAGTGGTGGGCGCGCGTCGGGTCGGGGGGCAGTGACGACGCGATGAAGTGGAGCTCCACGCCCGCGTGGTCGGTGGCGAACCAGACCCACTCCAGGTGCGCGACCTCGGCCGGCAGGGGCAGCTCGGTCATCCCGAGACCCTCCCCGTAGAAGGCGCGGATGGCGTCCGCCTGTCCCGGCGGGAAGGTGACCCCGACATGCTGCAGCACGAACATCAGTCCCGCTCCTGTCCGACGATCGTCTCCGCGCGGAGCAGGGCGCGCCGCGCGGCCTCGACGGCGCTCTCGCCGAACTCCATCACCCAGACGTCGCCGGGGAGCCCGCCGATGAACATGTACCACCCGCCCGACGAGTGGGCCCTCGGCCCGTCGAAGTGGAGCGAGGGCACCTGCGCCGCGAGCGCGCGCAGGCGGTCGTCGTCGCCGGCCGGAAGCGGTTCCCCCGGGTCGGCGGCGAGGCCGGTGGCGTACTCCTCGAGCACGGAGATCCATGCCTCGCCGTCCCGCGTGCGCCCGGTCAGCGCGCGCACCGCGTCGGCCACCGTCGGCCAGAGCGTGTCGCCCTCCTCGGCGCCGGTGCCCTCCGACCAGCCGCAGAGGTGCTCGGCGATCCGCACCCGCTCACCGCCGGGCAGGTCCAGCTCCAGCAACCGGGCGCCAGGCCGGCTGAGATCCCGCACGACCACCTGGCCGTCGGGAGCCTCCAGCGCGATCCGCCGGTCGCTACGCCGAGTCGTGGTCGACCATCTCCTCGGCCGGAACATCGCGCCACACCTGGGCGGGCAGCCCCGCGACCAGCTTGCCGGCCGGCACGTCGCGGGTGACCAGGGCACCGGCGGCCACGAAGGCCTCTGCGCCGATCTCGATGCCCGGGAGGATGACCACGCCGCCGCCGACGCGCGCGCCCCGGCGGATGATCGCGCCCTTGATCTGGCTGTGCCGGGCCTCGGTGCGGCCCATGTAGTTGTCGTTCGTGGTCGTCACGCACGGCGCGATGAAGACGTGGTCCTCGAGCTCGGAGTACGCCGTGATGTACGAGTTCGACTGGATCTTCGTGAAGGCGCCGATCGGCACGTCGTTCTCGACGCAGACCCCGCGGCCCACCACGACGCCCTCGCCCAGCGTGCAGCGCTCGCGCACCGAGGCCTGGTCGCCGATGATCACGTCGGCGCCGAGCACCGTGCCGGCGTAGACCACGGCGCCGCTGCAGACGGCCGCGCCCGCGCCGATCTCGAGGGGCGCGAGCGGCTCCTTCTTCTTGCTGGTGGAGCGCTTGGACAGCTTGGGCTGCTTGCCGAGCACCACGTTGTCCTGGATCACCACCCCGTCGCCGATCCGGGTGCCGTCGTGGATGACGACGTTGGCGCCGATCTCGACGTCCGCGCCGATGACGACGTCATCGCCGAGGACCAGGTTCTCGCGGCTCATGCGCTCACTCCCGTGCCCAGTGTCACCGGCCGGCCCGAGGACGCGAGCGACTCGCTCATCGCCTCGAGCACCTCGACCACGACCGCTCCCGCGCGCCCGTCCGAGGGCGTCGGCGCGCGGTCCGCCACCGCGGTCACGAAGCGCTCGCAGACGATGCGCAGCGGCTCGGTCGCGGGGATCTTGGGGATGTGGATGTCGCCCGACCGGACCTGGATGTACTCGCCGTAGGTCTCGGTGCGGGGGATCGGCCCCTTGTCGTAGATCGTCACCTTGCGCTCGGTCTCCATGTCGTCGAAGACGACCATCCGCTCGGAGCCGATCACGGTCATCTTGCGCATCTTGTGCGGGTCGAGCCAGCTCAGGTGCAGGTGCCCGATGATCCCCGAGGGAAACCTGATGCGCCCGAAGACCACGTCCTCGACGCCCGGCTGCAGATAGCTCTCGCCGCTGCACGACACCTCGGAGGGGCGCTCGCCCACCAGCCACAGCATCACCGAGATGTCGTGGGGGCCGAGGCTCCAGAGGGCGTTCTCGTCGGCGCGCACGATGCCGAGGTTCTGCCGGTTGCCGTAGAGGTAGAACACCTGCCCGAGGTCGCCGGCGTCGACCAGGTCCTTCAGCTTCTGCACGGCGGGGTGGTAGACGAGCAGGTGATCGACCATCAGCACCCGTCCGCGGGCGTCGGCCAGCTCGGCGAGCTCGCGCGCGTCGGCGCCGGTGAGGGCGAGGGGCTTCTCGACGAACGCGTCCTTGCCGGCCTCGAGCGCCATGCGGGTCAGCGCCGCGTGGGTGGGGACGGGCGTCGCGATCACGACCGCGTCGAGCGCCGCGTCCTCCAGCAGGTCCTCGTACCGGGTGGTGAAGGTGCTGCCCGGGTACGACGCGCGGTGGCGGGCGAGGACGTCCTCGTCGCGATCGCAGACCCACGCGAGCCGGCAGCCCTGCATGCGGTCGAAGTTGCGGGCGAGGTTCGGCCCCCAGTAGTTCATGCCCACCACGCCGATGGACACCTCGCGCGCGGTGGTGACTAGAGCCTCCAGACCTTGCCGTCCGCCTCAGGGACGACGTTGCGGAGATCGACCACGAGCTGCGACTCGCGGGCCACCGTCTCCCAGTCCATGCCGGAGTGGGCGGTCACGACCACGGCGACGTCGTACGCCGCCAGGCTCTCCGCGTCGAGGGTGATCGAGGCCATGCCGAGCTTCGGCAGCTCCGGCACGTGCGGGTCGTGGTAGTCCACCACCGCGCCCTCGGCCTGCAGCAGCTGGATGATGCGCAGCGACGGGCTCTCGCGCGTGTCGTTGACGTCGGCCTTGTAGGAGACGCCCATCACGAGCACGCGGCTCCCGTTCAGCGCCTTGCGGCGGCTGTTGAGGGCGCGGCCCACCTTGGTGACGCAGAAGATCGGCATCTGCGAGTTGACCTTGCCGGCGAGCTCGATGAACTCGGTGTGCAGGTCGAACTCGCGCGCCTTCCAGGTGAGGTAGAAGGGGTCGATCGGGATGCAGTGGCCGCCGAGGCCGGGGCCCGGGCGGAACGGCATGTAGCCGAACGGCTTGCTGGCGGCGGCGTCGATGACGTCCCAGACGTCGATGTCCATCCGGTCGCAGAGCATCGCCAGCTCGTTCACGAGGGCGATGTTGACGCTGCGGAAGATGTTCTCGAGCAGCTTGGTCAGCTCGGCGACCTCGGGGCTGCCGACCGGCACGAGCGTCTCGCAGGCCTGGCCGTAGAGCTCCATCGCCCGGCGGGTGCACTCGGGCGTGAGACCGCCGACGACCTTCGGCGTGGTCGCCGTGGTCCAGTCGGTGCGGCCCGGGTCGACGCGCTCGGGGGAGAAGGCGAGGTGGAAGTCCTTGCCGGCCTTCAGACCCGACCGCTCGAGCACCGGCGCGAGCTCCTCCCGGGTGGTGCCGGGGTAGGTGGTGCTCTCCAGCACCACCAGGTGGCCGGGGCGCAGGCGCTGGGCGAGGCTCTCGGCCGCCCCGAGGACCGCCGACAGGTCGGGCTCGCGGTGCTCGGTGAGCGGCGTCGGCAGGCAGATCAGGATCGCGTCCACGGCCCGCATCTCGTCCCACGAGGTGGTCGCGCGCACCATGCCGGCGTCCACGAGACGCTGGCCGCGTCGCGCGAGCGCCGGATGCGGCTGAGCGGGGT
>JAEMRL010000151.1 GCA_016463385.1 Thermoleophilia bacterium | reverse complement strand
GCCCGGGCCGGTGGGGCGCGTCGGCCGAGAGGCGGTAGCTGCCGAAGCGCGACTCGTACTCGTCGAGCACCAGCCGCCCGTCGAGATCGAGGAAGTCCGCGTACGTCCGCAGGAAGCCACGCACGTAGGTGGGCGACGGCATCAGGTCGAACTGCTCCTCCTCCATCGCGCGGAGGTACTTCGCCCTGATCTTGGTCTCGGCTTCGCAATCGAGGATGTCCAATCCTCGACGCAGCCGGGCCTCACGAAGTGTGTTTCCGATTTCGAACATGGTTTGCGGCGGGCGGAGGAAGGCCTCCGACCCGCCGGGGCACCCTAGCCCAGGCCGCGCGAGAGTGGCAACTCGGCCTACTCCAGGACGTCGTCCTCCACCAGGTCGTCGAGATCGCCCGGGACCGGCGTCCGGCGGAGGATGCGGTCGAGGTCGCCGGTACCCACCAGCACGGTCCGCGGCTTCGAGCCCTCGTGACCCGACACCACGCCGAGCCGCTCCATGGTGTCCACGAGCCGTCCGGCGCGGGCGTAACCCACGCCGAGACGGCGCTGCAGGAGCGACACCGACGCCGTCCCCTGCTCCACGACCATCTCGACCGCGCGCTCGATCATGTCGTCCACCTCGGCGTCGAGCGGGTCGTCGACCGGCTCGGGCCGCTCCATCAGCTCCTTGCGCATCTCCGGCTTGCCCTGCGCGCGCCAGTGGTCGGTGATCGCGAGGATCTCCTCCTCGCTGACGTAGGCGCCCTGCAGGCGCTGGAGCCGCGACGTGCCGACCGGGCGGAAGAGCATGTCGCCGTGACCGAGCAGCGACTCCGCGCCGCCGGCGTCGAGCACGACGCGCGAGTCGACCTGCGATGACACCGCGAAGGCGATCCGCGAGGGGACGTTGGCCTTGATCATCCCGGTGATCACGTCCGCCGAGGGGCGCTGGGTGGCCAGCACCAGGTGGATGCCGACGGCGCGGCTCTTCTGGGCCAGGCGGATGATCGAGTCCTCGACCTCCGCCGGGGAGACCATCATCAGGTCGGCCAGCTCGTCGATGAGGACGAGGATCGTCGGCATCGGGGGCTCGCCCGCCGCCGCCCGCGCCTCGTTCCAGTCGCGCAGGTTGCGGGCGCGCTTCATGCCCATCAGCTCGTAGCGGCTCTCCATCTCGCGGACGATGTTGGAGAGGACCGCCGCCGCGTCCTTCATGTTGGTGACGACCGGCGTGAGCAGGTGCGGGATGCTCTCGTAGTGGTTCAGCTCGACCTTCTTGGGGTCGATCAGGATCATCCTCAGGTCCTCGGGCGTCGAGCGCAGCAGCACCGACGCGAGCAGCGCGTTGAGGCAGACGCTCTTGCCGGTGCCGGTGGAGCCGGCGATCAGCAGGTGCGGCATCTTGGACAGGTCGATGTAGACCGGCTTGCCGCCGAGGTCGAGGCCGAGCCAGGCCATCAACGGGCCGGCGTGCTCGGGGAACTCACGGGTGATGTCGCCGAGCGTGACCAGCGACGCCTCGGGGTTCGGCACCTCGACGCCGACCGCCTGCTTGCCCGGGATCGGCGCGATGATGCGCAGCTCCTCGCGGGCGGCGAGGGCGTAGGCGAGGTCGTCGCGGAGCGCGCTGATGCGCCCGACCTTCGTTCCCGGGGCGAGCTGGAGCTCGTAGCGCGTGACGCGCGGGCCGCTGACCGTGTCGGCCACCGTCGCCTCGATCCCGAAGTGGCCGAGGGTCTCCTCGAGGATCCGGCTGGTGCGGCGGATCAGGTCCTCCGGCTGGCTCGTGGGCCCGCTCGAGCGCCGCAGCAGGCTCGCCGAGGGGCGCCGGTAGAGGCCTCCCCGTCCGCCGCGCACGGCCTTCGGCGTGGGCGCGAAGACCGGCTCCAGGTCGGGCGCCTCCTCGGCGAGGCCGAGCTGCTCGACCGGCGCGGGCGCCGTGGCGACGGCGCGAACCGCCGCCGAGGCCGGCGCGGCCGCGGCGGGGGCCATCACCAGCGGCTCGCCCTCGTTCTCGTGTGTGGAGAGCGCGGGAGAGGGCGGCATGTCGGACGGGCCGTCGAAGATGTCCGGGAAGTTGTCGGCGCCGTCCACCAGGGAGTGCGGGGCGACGGGCTTGGCGCGGCGTCGCCCGATCAGCGTCGGGGGCTCGATCGCGTCGATCCGCTCGCGCAGCTTCTGCCCTCCGCGGATGGCGGTGACCGAGGCCGTGGCCACGCCGCGGCCGACGCTCTTGGACGCGACGGCGGCGGTCTCGCCCCCGCGCCGCAGCACGAGGCCGAGAGACGCGCCCGAGATCAGAACGACCGACGCGACGAGGCCCACGATCACGATCAACGCGGTGCCGAAGCCGCCGACGGTGGAGCTGGTGGCCCAGTAGCCGGCCTCGCCGATGTAGCCGCCGCGCTCGGTCAGCCCGGCGTCGAACCAGGTGACCCGCTCGACGCCGCCGAGGCCGAGCCCGCCCCAGGCGAGCGCGATCAGGAGGGCGGCTCCGCCGACCGCCAGGCCGAGCCGCATCGGGCGCGCGGCGAGCAGCGGGTGGTCGAGCATCAGGGCGATGCCGGTGGCGATCAGGGCCGCGGGGGCGAGCGCCACGCCGCGGCCGATGCCCTGGCGCAGGCCCTCCTCGAGCCAGCCGCCGACGGGGCCGCCGACGCCCAGGAACAGCGAGACCCCGAGGAAGATGCCGACGGCGACCAGCCCGAGGCCGATCAGCTCGCGGGTCTGCGTGTCGATGCCCGGACGGGGCCGGCGGCTGGTCCGCCCGGCGGGGCGCCGTCGTGATGCCTGTACGCGCGTGCTGATCTCGCACCTCCCGGATGCCCGACGTTCGGGCCGGCGGCCCGCGGGTAGTGAGTTGGCGGCAGGCGTGCCCGTTCCTGCCGGGCTAGGCTCTACCGGTCATCACCACTGTTCTTCGAACGAGGAGGCACACGTGCCGCCGCACCAGGTCACCGCCATCGCGAAGCCCGACAAGATCCTCAAGCTGGACGGGATCTCGGCCGAGTCCGTCGAGGCCCACTGGGCTCTCTACGAGGGCTACGTGAAGAAGTACAACGAGATCACCGAGAAGATGGCGGCCGCCGACCGCTCCACGGCCAACCAGATCTTCTCCGACTACCGCGCCTACCGCTCGGCGATCACCTTCGCCATCGGGGGCATCAAGAACCACGAGGTCTACTTCCAGAACCTCGGCGGCGACGGCTCCGGCCCCTCCGACGCGCTGGCCGGGCAGATCGAGCGCGATCTGGGTGGTCACGAGGCCTTCCTGACCGAGCTCCGCGCCGCCGGCATGGCCGCCCGCGGCTGGGCGTGGCTCGCCTGGGACTGGGACTGGTCGCGCCTCGATCTCTACATCGGCGACGCGCAGGACACCTTCCCGGTGTGGAACGCGACCCCGATCCTGGCGCTCGACGTGTACGAGCACTCCTACATCCGCGACTTCTCCACGGCTCGCCCGAAGTACATCGAGGCGTTCATCGCGAACGTCGACTGGGCCGACGTGAGCGCCAAGTGGGAGCGCATCGCGAAGGAGCTCTGAGCGCGTCCGCGGGGGAGGTGCGGCGGCCGGTCCTCCGGCCCCCCTCCCCCGCACGCCGCCCGCGCCGGCGGTCCGTCCGATGACGGACCGCCGGTCCCGGAGCCGCTAGACCTCGAGGATCACCGGGACGACCATCGGGCGCTGCGAGGTCCGCTTGCGGATCAGGCCGGCGACGGCGTCGTGGAGCTGATGCTGGAGGACGCCCATCTCGACCACCCGCTGGCCGGCCGAGGTCGTGAGGCTGTCCTCGACGCAGGCGCGCGTCTCCTCGATCAGCTCCTCGTCCCTGCCCGAGCCGAAGCCGCGGGTGACGATCTCGATCTCGCCGAACGGCTGGCCCGTGGACGCGTCCACCCGGGCGACGACCAGGATCAGGCCGTCGTCGGCGAGGTGGCGCCGGTCGCGCAGGACGCTCTCGGTGATGTCGCCCCCGCCCGCCTGATCGACGTAGCTGAGCCCCGCGTGGACGCGATCGACCACGGTCGCCGAATCCGGCGTCACCTCGAGGACGTCGCCGTTGTCGAGCACGGTGATGCGGTCGGAGCCGATCCCCACGGCCCCGGCCAGCTCGGCATGCGCGCGCTGGTGGCGGGCCTCGCCGTGGATCGGGGCGAAGAAGCGCGGGCGGATCAGCTCGAGCATGAGCAGCAGGTCGCTCGCGCTGCCGTGACCGGACACGTGCACCTTCGGGTTCTGGCGCTCGGTGATGAAGTCGGCGTCGGCGCGCACGAGGCGGTTGACGATCTCGTTCACGGCGAGCTCGTTGCCGGGGACGGTGCTCGACGAGTAGAGCACCGTGTCGCCCGGCGCGATCTTGACCTGGTTGTGCTCGCCGCGGGCGATGCGGCTGAGGGCGGCCATGGGCTCCCCCTGGCTGCCGGTGCAGATCAGCACCTGCTCGTCGCGGGGGCGGCTCTCCAGCTCGCGCAGCTTGACCAGGGTGCCCGGCGGGGGCCGCAGGTAGGTCTCGCCGGTGTCCGGGTCGATCAGGTTGCTCGCCATGGTCACGTTGCGCATCAGCGAGCGCCCGACGAGGGCCACGACGCGGCCGTCGGAGTAGGCGGCGTCGAGCACCTGCTGGACCCGGTGGATGTGGGAGGAGAAGGTCGTGACCAGTACGCGGCCGCGCGCGAGGGCGAAGATGCGCGCGAGCTCGTTCTGGACGTCCCGGGTCGGCAACGGGGAGGACATCGGGCCCTCCTCCGCGTTGGTGGAGTCGGCCAGCAGCAGCTGGACGCCCTTCTCACCGAGCCGCGCGAGGGCCGCGAGGTCGCTGCGGCGCCCGCCGACGGGCGCGAACTCGATGCCGAAGTCGCCCGTGTGGACGATCGTGCCGGCCGGCGTCGACAGGGCGACGGCGGCGCAGTCGGGGGTCGAGTGGGTCAGGGGCACGAACTCGGTCGAGAACGGGCCGATCTGCACCGGCGTGCCGTAGGGCACCTCGATCAGCTCGGCCTTGTCGAGCAGCCGGTGCTCCTCGAGCTTGGCCCGCAGGAGCCCGAGCGTGAAGCGGCGGCCGTAGATCGGCATGCCGCCGACGGCCTGGATGAGGAACGGCACCGCCCCGATGTGGTCCTCGTGGCCGTGCGTGAGGATCAGGCCCTCGAGGTTGTCGCGCCGGTCGGCGACGTAGCTGAAGTCGGGCAGGACGATGTCCACGCCCATCTGATCGTTCTTGGGGAAGGTGATGCCGCAGTCGATGAGGACCATCCGGTCCCCGTGCTCGACCACGTACATGTTCTTGCCGATCTCGCCGGCTCCGCCGAGCGGGATGACCCGCACGCTGGCGCTGGTCGCCATATAGCTCTCCTGTTGTGTCGCAGGTGCGGGCGCTAGGCCCGCGAAAGGATGCCCTGGCGTTCGAGCACGCTGCGCAGGATGTCTCGCTGCACCGGCGTCGCGTCGACCAGGGGAAGTCTGAGGCGCCCGGAGGGGATGAGGCCGGTCATCTCGAGGGCCGCCTTGATGAGGATGGGGCTGGTGGTCACGAAGAGCGCGACGACCAGGTCGGCGAGCGCCGCGTCGCGGCGGCGCGCCTCGTCCAGGTCGCCGCGGCGCGCGGCCTCGGCGATCGCCGCCATCTCCTCGCCCACCAGGTGGGAGGCGACCGAGATGACCCCGGCGCCGCCCATCTCGAGCACCGGGAACAGCATGTCGTCGTTGCCCGCGTAGATCGTGAGGTCGGTGGTGCGCGCGACCTCGCGGCACTGGTCGAGGTCGGGATTCGCCTGCTTGAGCGCGACCACGTTCGGGATCTGCGCCAGCTCGGCGATCAGGTCGGGCTCCATGTTGACGCCCGAGCGCCCCGGGATGTTGTAGAGCACCACCGGCACGCCGACCTCGGCGATCGCGGCCACGTGGCCGACGATCCCGGCCCGGGGCGGGCGGTTGTAGTACGGGGTCACCACGAGCACCGCGTCGACGCCGACCTCCGCCGCGAGGCGGGTCAGGTGGACCGAGTGGGCGGTGTCGTTGCTGCCGGTGCCCGCGATGACGCTGGCCCGGCCGCCGAACTCGCGCACCGCGAGGCGGTAGAGGGCGACCTTCTCGTCGTCGGTGAGCGTCGACGCCTCGCCGGTCGTGCCCGCCATCACCAGGCCGTCGGAGCCGTGCTCCACCAGGTGGTTGGCGAGGGCGACGGTGGCCGCCTCATCGACCCGGAGGTCCGGATCGAACGGCGTGACCATGGCGGTGAGGATCGCTCCGAACACGCCGGGGAGTATAGAGAGGCACCCGGAGCCCCACCCCGCAGCCCGCGTGGCGG
>JAEMRL010000150.1:1923-6311 GCA_016463385.1 Thermoleophilia bacterium | reverse complement strand
GCGCGGCGTGGACGTGGCGATCGTGGTCGGGGCCGGCAACATCTTCCGCGGCCTGCAGGGGATGGCGATCGGCATGGACCGGGCGACGGCCGACTACATGGGCATGATCGCGACGATGCTGAACGCCCTGGCGATCCAGGACGCGCTGGAGAAGCTCGGCCTCACGACCCGGGTGCAGTCGGCGATCGCGATGCAGGAGGTCGCCGAGCCCTACATCCGCCGGCGCGCCATCCGGCACCTCGAGAAGAAGCGGGTCGTGATCTTCGCCGGCGGCACCGGCAACCCGTTCTTCACCACTGACACCACCGCCGCCCTGCGCGCGCTGGAGATCGGCGCAGAATGCATCCTGATGGCGAAGAACGCGGTGGAGGGCGTGCTCGACGCCGACCCGCGCGTCGTGTCCGACGCCAAGCTGATCCCCCGGATCACCCACATGGAGGCGATCGAGCGGGGCCTGCGGGTCATGGACACCACCGCCCTCACCCTCTGCATGGACAACAATCTCCCGATCTTCGTCTTCAACATGGGCGACGAGCGCAACATCGGCCGGTTGCTCGAGGGTGAGCGGATCGGGACGATGGTCGCCACCGACACCACAGACTAGGAAGGCTCCCGTGGAGGAACGACTGAAGGACGCGAAGCGCCGGATGCAGGGGGCCGTCGCGGCCCTCGGATCCGAGTTCGCATCGGTGCGCACCGGACGTGCCTCGACCGCCCTGCTCGACCGGGTCACCGTGGACGCCTACGGCACGCGCACGCCGCTCAACCAGCTCGCGACGATCAACGCGCCCGAGCCCCGGCTGCTGACGATCCAGCCCTTCGACCGCTCGATCATGCAGTCGGTCGAGAAGGCGATCATGGAGTCCGACCTGGGCCTGACGCCGAACAACGACGGCCAGACGATCCGCCTCGCCATCCCGCAGCTCACCGAGGAGCGGCGCAAGGAGATGGTCCGGCTGATCCACAAGATGGCCGAGGAGGGCCGCGTCGCCGTGCGTAACGTGCGCCGCGACGTGCTCAACGAGATGAAGCGCGCCGAGAAGGACGGGGAGCTCTCACAGGACGAGCTCAAGGGCGGTCAGGACGAGGTACAGAAGCTGACCGACGCCGAGGTGAAGGCCATCGACGAGCTGATGGCGCGCAAAGAGGCCGAGATCCTCGAGGTCTGAGCGGAGCTCCGTGGCTCCCCGCGCACCGATGACGATCCTCACCCGCCTGCGGACTGCCCGTTCGGTGCTGGGCCTCGGCCGCTCGCCGCGCGTCGACCGCCCCGCCGGGCTCACGGAGATCCCCGAGTCGGTCGCGATCATCATGGACGGCAACGGCCGCTGGGCGCGTGAGCGCCACCTGCCGGTCGGCGCGGGGCACCGGGCGGGCGCGAAGGCGCTGAAGAAGGTCGTGCGTGCGGCGTCCGACGCGGGCGTCAAGGATCTGACGGTCTTCTCGTTCTCCACCGAGAACTGGACGCGGCCCGACGCCGAGGTGGGCGACCTGATGGGGCTCTTCTGCGAGCTGATCGATCGCGAGGTGCCCGAGCTGAACGCCGAGAACGTCCAGATGCGCTTCATCGGGCGGCTCGGCGAGCTCGACGTCGACCTGCAGGCGCGCATCGCCGCGGCGGAGGCCGAGACGGCGGGCAACACGGGCCTGCGGCTCTTCGTCGCGATGAACTACGGCGGGCGCCGCGAGATCGCCGACGCCGCGCGGCGCTTCGCGGCCGAGTGCGGGCCCGACGCGGGGGAGGCCGAGTTCGCCCAGTACCTCTACGCGCCCGAGATGCGCGATCCCGAGCTGGTGATCCGCACCAGCGGCGAGCAGCGGCTGTCGAACTTCCTCCTGTGGCAGAGCGCCTACGCCGAGCTGCACTTCTCGGAGCGCCTCTGGCCCGACTTCGGACCCGATGATCTCGAGGCCGCGATCGCGGACTACGGACGACGTCATCGGCGCTTCGGTGGACGCTGAACCTCTGAGCCCGCCGCCGCCGAGCGGCCTCGCCAGTCGTCTCATCATCGCGGTGCCGGGGGTCATCCTGGCGATCGCGGTCGTGGCGCTGGGCGGTGTCGCGTTCGCCGCCGCCCTGGCGATCATCGCGGCGCTCGGTCTGTACGAGCTCTACAGCCTCACGGCGGCGGCGCGGCCGCTGCGCTGGGCGGGCTACCTCGGCGCGCTCAGCCTGATCGCGTTCGCCTGGGGGATGGAGGATCCCGAGCACGGCGTCCTGCTCGGCCTCGGGGCGAGCGTCTTCCTGGTGGCGATCGCCGCGCTGATCCTGCCGCGCCGCGAGGACATCACCGCCCGGATGGCGACCACCCTGCTCGGGGTCGTCTACCTCGGCCTGCCCCTCGCGATCCTCGTGATCACGCGCGAGCTGCCCGACGGGGCGGGGGCGGTGGTGAACGTGCTGGTGGGCGTGTGGATCTTCGACACGGCGTCATACGTCGGGGGGCGGCTCTGGGGCCGCCGGCCGATCGCGCCGCTCACCTCCCCGAAGAAGACCGTCGAGGGAGCGGCCGTCGGGCTGGTGGTGGGGACCTTCTCCGTCTGGGTGGCGGGGCTCTACATGGACTGGATCAGCGGCTGGCAGTCGCTGGCGCTCGGCCTGGCGATCTGCCCGGCCGCCTTCCTCGGCGACCTCTTCGAGTCGGTCCTCAAGCGCGATGCCGGGGCGAAGGACTCGGGTCGCCTGCTGCTCGGGCACGGCGGGGTCCTCGACCGCTTCGACGCGCTGCTCTTCGGTGCCGTGGCGTCCTACTTCATGACGGTCTGGATGGTCTACTGAGGGCGAACCGCCCCCAGGGCCTCCCGCGTGGGCGGTAGGTTGGGCGCGTGAACCTCGAACTGCTCACCGAGCTCTGCGAGACGCCCGGGGCGCCGGGGCGCGAGGAGCGCATCCGGGCCGTGGTGCGCCGGGAGATCGAGCCCCACGCAGACTCGGTCGAGGTGGATCCGCTCGGCAACCTGATCGCCCGCCGCGCGGGCGCCGGCGGTCCGCGCCTGATGCTCTCGGCCCACATGGACGAGATCGGCTTCATGGTGACGCACGTCGAGGACGGCGGCTTCCTGAGGCTGATCACCCTCGGCGGCTTCGACCCGAAGACGCTGACGGCCCAGCGGGTGATCGTGCACGGGCGCGAGGACCTGCTCGGGGTGCTCGGGACGAAGCCCGTTCACCTGATGAGCGACGAGGAGAAGCGCAAGGCACCGGCGCTCGACGACTACTTCGTCGATCTCGGCCTGCCGGCCGAGCGCGTCCGCGAGCTCGTGCGGCCCGGGGACGTGGTGACGCGCGAGCGGGCGATGGCGCGGCTCGGTGATCTGGTCACCTGCAAGAGCCTCGACAACCGAGCGGGTCTCTACGTGATGATCGAGGCCTTCCGGGCGCTCGGCGACCACGACTGCGAGGTCGTGGCGGTGGCGAGCGTGCAGGAGGAGGTCGGGCTGAGGGGCGCACGCGTCGCCACGGCGAGGGTCCGGCCCCGGATCGGGCTGGCGATCGACATCACGCTGGCCAACGACGGGCCCGGGGCGAAGCCGCACGAGCGCATCACCACGATCGGCGGGGGAGCCGCGATCAAGGTGTACGACACGAGCGCCATCGTCCCGAGGGAGGTCGTGGACCACCTTGCGGCCATCGCCGACGAGCGGGGCATCCCCAGCCAGCTCGAGGTGATGGTGAGGGGCGGCACCGATACCCGCGAGCTCGGGCTCTCGGGAGACGGGGCCCCGGCCGGCTGCGTCTCGATCCCGACGCGGTACGTCCATCAGGTCGTCGAGTCCTGCCATCCGGACGACCTCGACGCCTGCGTCGCCCTGGTCACCGCCTTCTGCGAGACAGCCCACACCCTGATCCCCTGATCGGGCGGCGCGCGGCGGGGCGGTCCCGCCGCCGGTTCGGGGCGGGATCGTGCTCGGCCACGCCCTTCCCGGCGAGGGCGCGCGCCGTACTCTCCGGTTCCATTTGGACCCCGCTCTCGGGTCCAAGTGGACCCCGGCCCGAGAACACGGCGTCCACGGACCCGCGCCGGACGCGCCCCCGGGCTCACGGTCCATTTGGACCGACGGCCACCGTCCAATCGCGCGCCCGGACACGGAGGCGTCCGTCCTTCGGCGCACCCGGGGCGCCCCGGGGGGGTCGTCGGGCGGCACGATCCACCCATGGTCAGGAGCTTCTACAAGGAGAAGGGGCTCGGCAGCCGTCCTGCGTGTGCGATCTGCGTCGGCGCCGGGGAGGGGGAGAGGGCCCAGCTCCACCTGCCGTGCGGCGTGAGCGTCTGGTTGTGCGCCGCGCATCGGTCTCCCGCCTTCCAGACGCGGCGGGCGGGGCGGGATCTCGAGGCGAGCCTGCTCGGTGCTGCTAATTGCTGCTATTGCTTTTTATGCTTTTGCTA
>JAEMRL010000150.1:0-1913 GCA_016463385.1 Thermoleophilia bacterium | reverse complement strand
CGCCACGCGGGCGCGGTCGCTCGGCCTCCATCGCGCGCGGTTGTCGTCCGGGATGCCCGCCCGGGAGTGTCCCGGGTCGTATTCGTGGCCGGCCCTGCGCTGCGAGGCGGAGGCCGCGTTCGCCTCGGGCGAGCCTCCGGGCGCGGTCATCGATCGCCTGCGGCGGCGTGTGGCACGGGGTCCGGCCGTGCCGCCGAGCGCCCGGACGATGCGGCGGTGGTTCCGGGAGGGCCGGTGGCTCGGGGATACCCCGCCGGGCGGCTCCGGAGAAGGGCCGTCGCCGGAGCCGCCGCCGCCGCCCGCGTCCGGCCCGGAGTCAGCCGAAGGTGAAGGCGAAGGCCCTCGTGCCGGGGGCGAGCTCGATGCGGATCCGCCCGCTGGTGCTCCGGGGCAGCTCGAGGAGCCGGTAGAGCCTCGGGGCGCCGACCGCGATCGTGCCCCCGGGGCCGAGGTCCGCCCCCGCCTCGTCGGCGCCGGGCGCCCGGCCGTCGAGCAGCACGCGGCCGCGGCGGGGGCCGTCGTCGCCTCCCGAGTCACCGTCGAGGACGAGGTAGACGCCCTTCGCCCGGAAGGCGAGTTCGATGGCCGCGTCCGCACCCGCCTCGGCCGACTCGTCGTCGAGAGTCCACTCGCCGTCGAACGCCACGGCGCCGGGCGCCAGATCATCCGGCGCCTCGTAGCGCGTCGGCAGCAGCGGGCGGACGCGCTGGCCAGGGGCGAGCCTCTGGATGCGCGCCGCACCCACCCAGGTCTCGGGCGTCACCTCCGGGTCGTCCGGCGGCGCCACGCCGGCCTCGCCGGCGGGTCGCGCGCCCGCGGGCACTCCGAGCGCCCGGCGAACCAGCTCCTCGGTTCTCTCCTCGTCGCCCTCCCCGACGTGGAGATCGCGCACGTGCCCGTCCCGGTCGAGCAGGTACGTGGTCGGCCAGTAGCGCGTCCCGAACGCATCCCAGGTCGCGAAGTCCGGATCGAGCGCCACCGGATAGGTGATGCCGAGATCGCGCACCGCCTCGCCCACGTTGCCGGCGTCGGCCTCGAAGGCGAACTCCGGGGTGTGGACCCCGAGCACGGTCAGGCCCTCACCGCGGTAGCGCTCGTGGAGCGCCTGCAGGCGCGGGATCGTCCGCAGGCAGTTCACGCACGAGTAGGTCCAGAAGTCGACGAGCACGACCCTGCCCCGGAGCGAGGACAACGTCAGCGGGACGTCACCGGTGTTGAAGGTCGCGGAGATGCCGCGCAGTTCGGGCGCGCGGCCGGCGTCGGGCAGATCGAGCGCCCCGACCCCCTCGGCGCCGCGCGCCGCCGCGAGGAAGGGCGGGATGTCCGTGGGCGCGCCGGGCCGCAGCGCCGCGAGCTCCCGCGCGACCCGGGGGCTGCGCTCGAGCGCCTGCAGCGCGTCGGTATAGGCGGGGACATCCCGCACGACGTAGGTCGTGAGCCGGGTGTCGAGGCCGAGGGCCACCATCGCCGCGGCGCCGATCATCAGCACCCCGAGCGCGGGCCTCACCGCCGCGGCCGGCCGCCCGCGCACCCTGCCGAGCAGCCGCCGTCCGCCGGCCGCGACCAGGCAGAGCGGCGCGATGGCGCCGATCGCATAGGCCACGAGCACCGCGAAGGCGGAGAGCCCCGCGTCACCCGTCGCGGCGACCGCCGCGATCGCCGCGAACACCGGCCCGGCGCAGGGCGTCCAGACCAGGCCGAGGGCGACACCCACCAACAGGCCGCCCGCCAGGCCCGAGCGCCCGCGCGGAAGCCGCTCGCCAAGGCGCGCGACGGGCGCGAGCAGCACCGCGACGCGTTCGCCGAGCGCCGGGATCAGGAGCGTCGCTCCCACGCCGGCCAGTGCGGCGATCGCCACGTTCCGCAGCGCGTCCGGGCTCAGGCCGATGCTCCGCAGCGCCGTCGTCAGGGCC
>JAEMRL010000510.1 GCA_016463385.1 Thermoleophilia bacterium | reverse complement strand
CGCGCTCGTGGCCGACCCGCGCATCCTCATCCTCGACGAGGCCACGTCGAACGTCGACCTGCACTCCGAGACGAAGATCGAGCAGGGGCTGCGCCGCCTGCTCGCCGGCCGCACGTCGATCGTGATCGCGCACCGCCTGTCGACCATCCGCCAGGCGGGGCGCATCGTCGTCCTCGAGCACGGCAGGATCGTCGAACAGGGGACGCACGACGAGCTGCTCGACGCCGAGGGCGCGTACTGGCGCCTGTACCGCGACTGGATGGAGCAGGCCGCGGCCTAGGGCGCCCCGGCGTAGACGACCACCGTCTCCCCCCGCGGCCCCTTCCCCTCGCCGGCCTCCTCGAGGCCGAGCTTGACCGCCACGGCGCGGGAGCGGTCGTTGGCAGGACGGATCAGCGCGACGATCCGGTCGAGGCCGAGCCGGTCCCGGGCGTCCGCGGCCACCGCGAGGCCGCCTTCGGTCGCGTAGCCCCGGCCCCACGCGGCGCGGCGCAGGCGCCAGCCGATCTCCGTCGCGCCGCCCTCGACGCTGTGGGCGGGCACGGGCGCGGTGCCGATGAACCCGAGGTACTCCCCGGTGGCGGCCTCCTCCGCGGTGAACAGCCCCGCGTCGTCCTGACGCCAGCGCTCCAGCAACGTGGCGAAGCCGAGTTCCGCGCTGGCCCGGTCGAGCGGCCGGCCGAGCCCGATGTGGCGCATGACCTCCGGGTCGGCGCACATGAGGGCGAACGGCTCGAGGTCGGCCTGGCGCGGCGCGCGCAGGACGAGTCGGGCGGTGCGCAGCTCGATCAGCGGGCCGGCCGGCATGACGCCGCCCACGCCGCGGTGAGCGCGTCGCCCTGGGCCTCGGTGAGCGGCGGCTCGGGCAGCGGGGTCGCCCGCGGCGCCCGGAGTCCGTCGAGCAGGATCCCGAGATGGCGCCGCCAGTACGCGGGCGCGATGTCCCCGGTGATCTCCACGGCGCGACCGGCGCCCCACAGCATCACGGTGACGTCCTCGACGGTGATGTCGTCGCGCAGCGCACCCGCCTCCTGCGCGCGGCCGATGATCGCGACGAGCTGCGGGCGCAGGCGCTCGCGCAGGGTCGGTCGGCCCGTCGCGACCATCCGGTCGGCGATGAGCGCCTTGAAGCCGCGGTCGCGGGCGTGGCGCTCGAGGATCCCGCCGAAGAAGAGCACGACGGCCTCCCAGGGGTCCTCCTGGGCCTCGGCGGCGTCGACGAGGGCAGCGATCTCGTCGGCCCGGCGCTCGACGATGGCGTCGATCAGCGCCTCCTTCGTGGGGAAGCGGCGGTAGAGCGTGCCGACCCCCACCCCGGCCCGGCGGGCGATCTCGTCGACTCCGACCTCGATGCCGTCCTCGGCGAACGCCTCCCGGGCGGCGTCGAGGATCCGCTCGAGATTGCGCTGGGCGTCGCGCCGCAGGGGCGCGGTCTCCGGTGGGGCGGGAGGCATCGTCGGAAGGATTCTAGCCGGAAAGCGGAACACCTCCTCCGCTTGCTGCTACCGTGTTCGAGAAAGCGGAGTCGCCGCTCCGGATACGACCCTCCCCGCCTCACATGCCCAAGCCCCGCAGCCACTACGGCCTCACCTTCTTCGCCCTGGCCACCG
>JAEMRL010000149.1:2041-6379 GCA_016463385.1 Thermoleophilia bacterium | reverse complement strand
CGAGGCCGGCGTCGGCGGCCGAGCCGATCAGATCGTCGGCGCGCGAGAGCAGCCAGGCGGCCTCGCGGTAGGGAGCGGTGGCGAGCTCCGGCGCGTCGGCGGCGGTCTGCAGATCGACGCTGTAGTCGCGACCGGTGACGATGTAGTGGTTCAGATCGACGCAGTTGCCGCTGGCCTCGGTGGTCACCGAGCCCGTGCCGGCGCTCGCGGGCGTGGTGATGCGGTAGTGGTAGCGGGCGGGCCGCACGCGCACGGTTCCACCGGCGGCCTTGTGGACGTCGACGGCGTTGGCGTAGATCGGCGACGAGCCCAGCAGGCGGAAGGTCACCCGCTCGGCGGCGAGCGCGGACGAGGAGAAGGACAGGACGAGCAGCAGGGCGCCGGCCGCGAATGCGGCGGCGCGTCCCAGGCGTGGGACGACGGGGCGGTTCATGGGCACAAGCTCCCTCGGGCACGGGGGATGGAGGACTGTCCCCCTGATCGGCACCCGCTCCGCGTCGCGACTCCCGCACGATGCGTGAACCCATCGCGGCACCGCGTCCCGTTGGTGCCCGTCGCTGGGGTGGACCGCCCGCCCGGGGCTACACCGTCTCTCCGCGTGCCCCCCGCCGGGCGGCCCAGCCGGCGATGGCCAGCGCGCCGAGCGCTCCTCCGAGGGTGCCGAGCGCGAGGTCGCCCAGGGTGTCGGTGTAGGCCGTGTCGAGCTCGGTGCCGTTGCGGATGAAGGCGTAGTACTCGCCGATCTCCCAGCCGATCGCGAGCAGCGCGCCGAGGCCGGCGGTCACCAGCCAGAGCGCCCAGCGCGGGACGGGCAGTGAGCGGGCCACCAGGAGCCCGCACCCGAGGCAGAGGAAGAACCAGTTGACGAAGTGGTTGGCGTCGTCCCACCACTCGATCCGGTCGTAGAAGTCGACCGTGTTGCCGCTCACGTCCACCAGGAACGGCAGCGCCAGCCAGGCGAAGGCCGTCCAGGGCGCCGCCGCTCCGCGGCCGCGGTTCTTCACCCACCAGATCGCCGGCACGACCAGCATCATCAGCGGATAGGCGATCAGCCGCGCGAGGAAGGCCTTGCCGGCGAACTGCTCGAGGTCCGGGAAGGCGACCGCCACCGCGAGCTGGCCGGCGGTCGCCACCAGGATCAGCCAGAACGCCCAGAAGGCGGCGCTGCGGGACCGGCGCCGGTCGCTCAGGGCCGGGTCGTCGAGCAGGCTGCCGGGCCGAGCGGTGGCGAGCGGGGAGAGGTGGTCGGTCATGTCGGCGGACACTCGCCCAGTGCCCCGCACGGCGCAACGGCGCGATGTGTCGGAGGTAAGCCGCCAGTAAGTCGCAGGACGGCACAGAGACCTAACGAATCCCCCACGAACGCTCTGTAGCGTCGCCCCACGATGACCGCCGGCCGGATGCGACGACACGCCCTCCTCCCGCTTCTCGGGGCCCTCGTCGCCTCCCTCGCCTGGGCCTCCGGCGCCGGCGCGGCGACGGTGAAAGGCGTCGATCCCGCCAAGGAACCGATCCCCGGCGCGAGCTTCTCCTGCTACCAGGAGGTGAAGGGCGACTCCTACGCCACCCCCGCGTTCACGCTCGGCATCGAGGCGGGGCGCCGTTACACCACCCCGTTCGGCAGCGGCTCCTTCTCGGTCGATCCGAGCGAGATCCTCTCCATCACCTGGACCGACGGGCCGCTGGCGGGAAACTTCATCGAGAGCTCGGCGCGCTTCGACGACTGGGGGCAGGTGCTCAGCGTGCGCACGGGCGGCGAGCTCGAGTTCCAGTGCTACCAGTCGGGCGCCGCCCACCAGGTGGGCCTGATCGGCTACGGCCTCAAGGACCCCGCCGTCGCCACCTACCCCTGCGTCGTCCGCGACACGGGGGCGAAGGGGCCGACCTTCGAGATCCTCCCGAACCGCACCTACCGCCTCGACGGCGCCACCGGCTCCTACACCGCCGACGTCACCGGCGACTCGAGCGAGGACTACTCCAGCGTCGACTTCTCGAGCGGCCCGCTCACCGGCGAGAACGCCTTCTACGAGCAGGACGGCGACACCGGGCTGCGCGAGATGAGCATCTTCACCACGCCGCGCCTCGAGTGCCGCTCGCTCGGAAAGCCCGTCCCGAAGCCCCGCTTCGGCGCCGGGAAGGCCCCGAAGGTGGCGAAGGGCGGCCTCAGCGGTTTCTACGCGAGCTTCCAGGTGGACGTCACCGGAATCTGCGGCGGCCTCTGCTGGGACTACGTCCTCTTCACCCCGCAGGGCCGCGTCTACACGCGCGAGCCCGAGACCGGCCTGAAGGACGCGGCCTGCACGCGCCTGCTGCCGAACGGCCTGCCGGTGTGCGAGGCCTACCGGCGGAACGGATCGACGATCACGATCGGCGACGACCCCCCGGCCGCGTTCCGGAAGACCGGAAAGGGCGTGAGGATCGGGACCCGCGACTACCGCCGCGTCGCCCCCACCACGCGCCTGAAGCTGCGCGGCAAGTACCGCTCGTTCAGCTTCATCGCCGCCGGCGGCGGCACGGGAGGCACCGCCGTGGAGCGCATCTTCACCTTCAAGACGAAGGGCACCTTCACCAGGAGCGGTTTCGTCGGCGCCTCGTTCTTCCCCGCTCCGGGAGACCCCGGCGGCTCGGTCGTCGCCACCGGCGGCAGCACCAACGCCGGCCGCTACCGGGTGGTCGGCCCCAACTCGATGGAGTTCCGCTTCGGCGACGGCACCCGCAGGCGCGCCTTCTTCTTCCTCCCCAATGGGGCGACCAAGAGCACCCGCCCCGGATCGATCCGCCTCGCCGGAAACGACTACGTGGCGAAGTAGAGGGCGCCGGGAGGCCGCCGCGTCGTAGCCTCCGGATCGTGAACGAGGCCCTCGGAACCCGCTTCGCCGACGCTTTGGCATACGTGGTCGATCTGCACTCCGAGCAGCGGCGCAAGGGGACGGACGTGCCCTACGTCGCCCATCTGCTCGCCGTCGCCGGCCTGGTGATCGAGGACGCGGCCGCCACCGGTGATCTGCGCGAGGACGAGGCGATCGCCGCCCTCCTGCACGACACCGCCGAGGACCAGGGCGGCGAGCCGCGGCTCGACGACATCGCCGCGCGCTTCGGCCCGCGCGTCGCCGCGATCGTCCGCGCCTGCAGCGACAGCCTGGAGGCCGACGGCGACAAGGCGCCCTGGCGCGAGCGCAAGGAGGCCTACCTCGCGCACCTCCAGACCGAGCCCGACGCCGGGATCCTCCGCGTCTCCCTGGCCGACAAGGTCAACAACGCGCGCGCGGTGCTCGCCGACTACCGGGTGCTCGGCGAGCCGTTCTGGGAGCGCTTCAACCGCGATGCCGACACGCCCTGGTACTACCGCCGCCTCGCCGACATCTTCTCGGCGCGTCTGCCCGGCTCGGCGCTGACGGCCGATCTGGTCGAGGCCGTCGGCGACCTGGAGGCGGAGATCGCGCGAAACCGGGCGGCCCCGCCGGGCCCTTTGTGATAATCGTTCTCGTCTGATCGCACGGCCACGCCCGCGCCTCACCCCGGAGAACGACATGCCCCATGACGTCATCGTGATCGGCGGCAGCTACGCCGGCCTCTCCGCGGCCATGCAGCTCGCCCGCGCACGGCGCCAGGTGCTGGTGATCGACGCGGGGCTGCCGCGCAACCGCTTCGCCACCGGCGCCCACGGCTTCCTCGGCCAGGACGGCCGCCCGCCGCAGGACATCCTGCGCGACGCGATCGCCCAGCTCGAGGCCTATCCCACCTTCGACCTCACGCACGGCGAGGCGACCGACGCGCGCCGCGACGGCGACGGCTTCGTCGTGACGCTCGCCGACGGATCGCAGCAGCGGGCCGCCCGGCTGGTGCTGGCGACCGGGGTCACCGACGAGCTGCCGCCGATTCCCGGCATGACCGAGCGCTGGGGCCAGACGGTGCTCCACTGCCCCTACTGCCACGGCTACGAGGTGGCCGACCAGCCCCTCGGCGTGATCGCCGCCCACCCGATGTCGGCCCACCAGGCCGGGCTGATCCCCGACTGGGGCCCGACGACCTACTTCACGCAAGGGGTGTTCGAGCCCGACGCCGAGCAGGCCGCTCATCTGGCCGCCCGCGGGGTGCAGATCGATCGCAGCCCCGTGGTCGAGCTGCTGGGCGACGCCCCGGCACTCGAGGGGGTGCGCCTGGCCGACGGCCGCACCGTCACCGTCGGCGCCTTGTTCGTCGCCCCGATGACGCGTCCGAGCAGCCCGCTGGCGGGGCTCCTCGGCTGTGAGTTCGACGAGGGCCCGATGGGCCCCCACGTGCGGGTGGACGAGTGGAAGCAGACCACGGTGCCCGGCGTCTACGCCGCCGGCGACG
>JAEMRL010000149.1:0-1941 GCA_016463385.1 Thermoleophilia bacterium | reverse complement strand
CGGGTGGACGAGTGGAAGCAGACCACGGTGCCCGGCGTCTACGCCGCCGGCGACGCGGCCACCCCGATGCACAACGCCACCCTCGCCTCGGCGGCCGGAGTGCTGGCGGGCGTCGGCGCCCACCAGTCGCTGCTGCGCTGACTCAGGCGCTCGGGTGCAGCACCGGCGCATACCCCGCGCCGATGGCGCCCACGATCGATCGGGGCGTCAGCACCTCGACGCTCGGCGGCATCGGCCGCGGCGCTCCGTAGCCGGCCGGGCTCCAGGGGCGCAGCGCCCCGCCCTGCACCAGGAAGGCGTCGTAATCGATCGCGACCATCACCCCGTCGGGCAGCGACGTGGTCTCCGCCGTCCATCGGCGCATCACCCCGCGGGAGGCGAGGCGATCCTCGTGCAGGTGCCGGTCGAGCTCCGTCAGCCCGACCGATCGATCGTTGCCGGTCGCCTCCGCCCAGGCGTCGCGGAAGCGGAGGGCGTCTGGTCGGCGGCACTCGTGGCACGGTCGGTGCCCGGCCGCCAGTGCCGTCGCCTCGTCCATGAAGAAGAGCTCGGTGTAGTTGCCCGGCACCATCAGCGGCCGGCGGCGGTCCTTGAAGTCGGTGAGGCAGATGATCCAGCGCCGGCCCTGGGCGAAGCGCACGATCCGCCGCTCGTCGTCGTGCAGCACCCCGCGGTTGCCCATGAACATCCCGCGGTCGGGCACGGCGGTGAGCTCACTGAAGGGCGTGACGCGGTTCTGCAGTGGCACGGACGGCTCCCGGGATCGATGACCCGGTGATCATCCTCCACGCCGACTGGGGCACCGACCCGCGCAAGCGCTGGATCGCCACGGCGCGCTCGGCCGGCGACGGCTGGGCGATCGATTCGATCGCTCCGTGGGGCAGGGAGGGCACCCCGCTGGAGCGCCTCGGCCTGCGCGACGACGAGCCCGGGCCGATCCTGATCGGCCTCGACTTCCCGATCGGCCTACCGCGCGCCTACGCCGAGCGGGCCGGCATCACCTCGTTCTGCGACGCCCTGCTCGCCTTCGGAGGACCCGGTTGGGAGGCCTTCTACGAGGTCGCCCGCTCGCCTGGGGAGATCTCCCTGACACGACCCTTCTATCCGCACCGCCCCGGCGGGACCCGACGGCAGCACCTGGCCGACGGGCTCGGCATCCCGCTCGACGCACTCTGGCGCGACTGCGAGCGCGCCACCCCCACACGCCCGGCGGCCTGTCCGCTCTTCTGGACCCTCGGCGCCAACCAGGCCGGCAAGGGCGCGATCGCGGGCTGGCGGGAACTGGTGACGCCCCTCGTACGCGACGGCGCCGCGCTCTGGCCCTTCGACGGCGACCTGGCCGATCTCCTCGCCACCCGCCACATCACCGTCGCTGAGACCTACCCGGCTCAGTACTACGCCGCCCTCGGGTTCGGCCGCGGCTGGAGCAAGCGACGCCAGGCCGACCGCCGCGACCACGCTGTGGCGATCGAGGTCGGCGCAGCGGCTCTTGGTGCGGAACTCGGAGCCTCCGTCCGCTCCGCCGTACGCGACGGCTTCGGGCCCACATCTGGAGGCGAGGACACCTTCGACGCCCTTGTCGGTCTTCTCGGGATGCTCGGCGTCGCGGCTGGCCGCGACGCCGCTGCACCTCGAGTCTCGACGGTCGAGGGGTGGATCCTCGGCCTCTCCAACGACCGCGATTGGCGTCGCGTCTAAGGCGTTCGTGACGGGCCTGCGCCGTCTCTGAGCCTTCTTCTGTGAATTCGACCGCGGATGGCTGGGGTGTGCCTAGGGTCGATGGATGGCGGTGTCAAGGCAGCACGAACGGAGCCCGCAAGACGACCGCCGAGGGTGGACCGTGCTGTGGCATCTCGCCGCAGTTGAAGAGTTCAACCAGATCAAGGACACCAGATCCACCAGCCAGTCCCGGTCACCGGCACCGCCCTGGTGATCCGACAC
>JAEMRL010000148.1:3289-6387 GCA_016463385.1 Thermoleophilia bacterium | reverse complement strand
AGTCGAGGCGCACCGTGACGCGGCGGCACTCCGCGGGCTCCGCGTCGGCCCCGGGCCCGGGCGGGGGCGTCACCCGGCAGCCCTCCGAATCGACGGCGGTCACCGTCGCCGGCTCGGCGCCGAGCTGGCCGAAGCCGGGCGGCCGCTCGATGTCGTTCCCCTCGGGCCAGAGGTCGATCAGCCCGATGAGGGTGATCAGCGCGATCGCCGCCAGCGCGACCAGCAGGCCGTTGGCCACCCGGGATCGATACGGGCGCGGGCGGGGCGGGCGCAGCATCCGCGGCACTATGCCAGGCCCTCCGGCCGCTCCCGCAGGGACCCGGGCTCAGCGGCCGACGTAGGCGGCGAGGTGCTCGCCGGTGAGCGTGGAGCGGGAGGCGACCAGGTCGGCGGGAGGGCCCTCGAAGACGATCCGGCCGCCGTCGTGGCCGGCGCCGGGGCCGAGGTCGATGATCCAGTCGGCGTGCGCCATGACCGCCTGGTGATGCTCGATCACGATCACCGACTTGCCGGAGTCGACGAGCCGGTCGAGCAGGCCGAGCAGGTGCTCGACGTCGGCGAGGTGGAGGCCGGTGGTCGGCTCGTCGAGGACGTAGACGCCGCCCTTCTCGGCGAGATGGGTGGCGAGCTTCAGGCGCTGGCGCTCGCCGCCCGAGAGCGTCGTCAGCGGCTGGCCGAGGCGCAGGTAGCCGAGGCCGACGTCGGCGAGCCGCCGGAGGATCGCGTGCGCGGCCGGGGTGCGCGCCTCGCCGTCGCCGAAGAAGTCCTCGGCTTCGGCCACCGGCAGGGCGAGCACCTCGCTGATGTCGCGGCCGCCGAGCCGGTACTCGAGCACCGCGGCCTGGAAGCGCCGGCCCTCGCACTCCTCGCAGGTGGTCGCGACGCCGGCCATCATCGCCAGGTCGGTGTAGATCACGCCGGCGCCGTTGCAGGTGGGGCACGCCCCCTCGGAGTTGGCGCTGAAGAGCGCCGGCTTCACCCCGTTGGCCTTCGCGAACGCCTTGCGGATCGGGTCGAGCAGCCCGGTGTAGGTCGCCGGGTTGCTGCGCCGCGAGCCGCGGATGCCGGTCTGATCGACCGAGACCACGTCTGCGCCCGCGGGGATCGACCCGTGCACCAGTGAGCTCTTGCCCGAGCCCGCGACGCCCGTGACCACGACGAGCACCCCGAGCGGCACATCGACATCGACGTCCTGCAGGTTGTGCCGCGATGCGCCCCGGATCTCCAGCGCTCCCGTCGCGGCGCGCACGGTCTCCTTCAGGGTGGCCCGGTCGTCGAGATGCCGGCCGGTGAGGGTGCCGCTGGCGCGGAGACCCTCGACCGTCCCCTCGAAGCAGACCGTGCCGCCGGCCGTCCCCGCGCCGGGGCCGAGGTCGACCACGTGGTCGGCGATCGCGATCGCCTCCGGCTTGTGCTCGACGACGAGGACCGTGTTGCCCTTGTCGCGCAGCCGTAGCAGCAGATCGTTCATGCGCTGGATGTCGTGCGGGTGCAGGCCGATCGTCGGCTCGTCGAAGACGTAGGTCACGTCGGTGAGCGACGAGCCGAGGTGGCGGATCATCTTCACCCGCTGCGCCTCGCCGCCCGACAGCGTGCCCGAGGGCCGGTCGAGCGACAGGTAGCCGAGGCCGATCTCGACGAACGCGTCGAGGGCCCGCCGCAACCCCTCCAGCAGCGGGGCCACGGAGGGCTCCTCGAGCCCGTGCACCCACGCGGCCAGATCGCTGATCTGCATCGCGCAGGCGTCGGCGATGCTGACGCCGTCGATCCGCGACGACCGCGCCGCCTCGCTGAGCCGCGTGCCCCCGCACTCGGGGCAGGCGGTGAAGGTCACCGCGCGCTCCACGAAGGCCCGGATGTGGGGCTGCAGCGCCTCGGGGTCCTTCGACAGGAACGACTTGCGGATCTGCGGGATCAGGCCGAGGTAGGTCAGGTTGAGCCCCTCGATCTTCACCTTGGTGGCCTCCTTGTGGAGGAGGTCGTCGAGCTCCCGCTTCGTGTAGTCGCGGATCGGCTTGTCCGGGTCGAACCAGCCGCAGCCCCGGAAGATCCGGCCCGACCAGCCGTCGATGCTGTAGCCGGGGATCGTCAGCGCGCCGTCGTTCAGCGACTTCGCATCGTCGTAGAGCGCCGACATGTCGATGTCGGTGACGCTGCCCATCCCCTCGCAGCGCGGGCACATGCCGCCGGTGCGGGTGTAGGTCGCCTTCTCGGTCGTCGTCGAGGCGCCCTTCTCGACCGTGATCGCGCCGCTCGCCCGCACCGAGGGGACGTTGAAGGCGAACGCCCCGGGCGGGCCGATCTGCGGATCGCCGAGCCGGCTGAAGAGGATCCGGAGCATCGCGTTGGCGTCGGTGACCGTCCCGACGGTCGACCGCGCGTTCGCCCCCATCCGCTCCTGGTCGACGAGGATCGCGGTCGTCAGGCCGTCGAGCACATCGACCTCGGGCCGTGCCAGCGCCGGCAGGAACCCCTGCACGAAGGCGCTGTAGGTCTCGTTGATCATCCGCTGCGACTCGGCGGCGATCGTGCCGAAGACGAGGGAGCTCTTCCCCGAGCCCGACACCCCGGTGAACACGGTCAGCCGGCGCTTGGGGATCTCCACGCTGACGTCCCGCAGGTTGTTCACCCGCGCGCCCTGCACCCGGATCAGATCGTGGCTGTCGGCGGCGTGCGGCGCGGTCTCCGAGGCCCTCCTCACGTGCCCATCCTACGGCGGCGCCCTCGGTCGGGGCCGGCGCTCGCGCGGAGTGCTGCGGTCCGCCGGCGGCGGGCGGGTCTAACTCCCGATGTCGTCCGGCGGGCTCTCGACCGCTCCGCTCCACATCGCCCAGGCCACCAGACCGAGCGTCACCGCCGTGGGGAGCACGATGAGCAGGGCGACGGGGGCGACGTAGGCGAACGCCGCGACGCCCCCCGTGCCCGCGGCGATGATCCACCGCTTCATGAACTCTCTCCGACCATCTGCCGCCCGCCCCACTCGATCTGAGCTGGAGTCTGGGCCGGGCGGAGCCCCGTGCCGTCCGTCGCGGCCCCGATCGGCGCGGTGGCGGACTACGGAGAAGACGAAGCGGACGACGAGGCTCGAACTCGCGACC
>JAEMRL010000148.1:0-3279 GCA_016463385.1 Thermoleophilia bacterium | reverse complement strand
GTGTACTGAGCGCCCCGTCCGCGTCCTGCGAGCACCGAAGGCGCGGCCGAAAACCGCTTGAAGAAGACGATCTAGGGAAAGCGGACGACGAGGCTCGAACTCGCGACCTTCGGCTTGGGAAGCCGACGCTCTACCAACTGAGCTACATCCGCAGAGGACCGAACGGTACCACGGGTCGCGCCGCCGATCCGGGCGCCGTTGCGCCTGTTGACGGATGCGGAGCAGGGGAATAGACAGGCCCGACACCGACGGGGAACGGGGACGGGCCGTGGACGATCTGGCGCAGGCGAAGCAGGGGGCGCGCGCGGCCTGGAGCGCCGGCGACTTCACCCGTTTCGCCGAGATGATCGGCTCCTCGCGGGGACGGCTGCTCGGCCTGCTCGGCATCGGACCGGGCGACGAGGTGCTCGACGTCGGCTCGGGCTACGGGAACCTGGCGATCGAGGCCGCGGCGACCGGGGCCTCCGTGACGGGCGTGGACATCGCCCCCGGGATGGTCGCCATGGCGCGGCGCGCAGCCCAGGTCGCCGGGTCGCCGGCGCTCTTCGAGGAGGGCGACGCCGAGGACCTGGCGGCGGAGACGGGCTCGGTGGACGTGGTGATGTCGTCTTTCGCCTGCATGTTCGCGCCCCGCCACGCGGTGACGGCAGGCGAGCTGGCGCGCGTGCTCCGCCCCGGCGGGCGCATGGGGGTCCTCGCCTGGACGCCGGACAGCGACATCGCCCAGTTCATCCGGGTCACGGTGCCGCACCTGCCCCCTCCCCCGTCCTCGGCGCAGCCGCCGCTGCTGTGGGGCGACGAGGACCACGTGCGCGGCATCTTCGCGGGGACCGGCCTGGAGCTCTCCTTCGCGCGCGACACCGTCACGTTCCCGACGATGCCGGCGCAGGAGATCATCGAGGTGCACCTGCGCGAGTTCGGGCCGCTGGTCGCCGCTCGTGCGATGCTCGAGCCCCAGGGGCGCTGGCAGGCCCTCGTCGATGACGTGAGCGCGTTCTTCCGGAGCAAGTCCGGCGCCGACGGGTCGGTCACCTTCACCAGCGACTACGTGATCGTGCTGGGGCGCGCGCCGGGCTGAGCCTGGCGGGCACCCGCCCTACATCCGGTCCGGGGCCTCCACGCCGAGCAGGTCGAGGCCGGTCTTCACCGTGGCCGCGGTCGCCCGGCAGAGGTCGATGCGGAAGGCGGCGACGTCGTCCGGCTCGCCCACCACGCGGCAGCGGTGGTAGAAGGCGTGGAAGGCCTTGGCGAGGTCGATCAGGTAGGCCGCCACCCGGTGCGGGGCGCGGCGCTCCTCGGCCTCCGCGATCGCGACCGGCCAGTCGGCGAGGGCCATCACGAGCGCCCGCTCGGCGGGGTCGAGCTCGGCGGGCGGGCCGGAGGCGACGGGCGTGCCGCTGACCTGCGCGAGGATGCTGCAGACGCGCGCGTGGGCGTACTGCACGTAGTAGACCGGGTTCTCCTGGCTCTGCTCGCGCGCCAGGTCGAGGTCGAGGTCGAGCGGCGTCTCGTGGCTGCGATGCACCAGGAAGAAGCGCGCGGCGTCCACGCCGATGTCGTCGATCAGGTCCGAGAGCGTGACGACCGTGCCGGCGCGCTTGCTCATCTTCTTGGCCTCGCCGCGCTCGAGCAGGCTGACCAGCTGGATGATCGTGACCTCGAGCGTGGCCGGGTCGTGACCGCCCGCCTCCAGCACGGCGCGCAGGCGCGCGATGTAGCCGTGGTGGTCGGCCCCGAGCACGTCGATCAGCCGGTCGTGCCCCCGGCCGGCCTTGTCGAGGTGGTAGGCCACGTCGGAGGCCAGGTAGGTGGTGTCGCCGTCGCCCCGCACCAACACGCGGTCCTTCTCGTCACCGTAGGCGCTCGCGCGGAACCAGACCGCGCCCTCGGCCTCGTAGGCGTCGCCTGCGGCCTGCAGGGTGGCGATGCCCTCGCGCACGCGGCCGCCGTCGTGGAGCGTGCGCTCGGAGAACCAGGCGTCGAAGCCGACCCGGAAGCGCGCCAGGGTGTCCGCGATCGAGGCCAGCATCAGCCGCTCGCCGCGCTCGGTGAGGTCGTCGATGACCGCGCCGGTGGGCTCGGCGGCCGCCGGCATGAGGGCGTCGCCCACCTCCTCGCGCACCGCCTCGGCGATCGCGACGACGTAGTCGCCGTTGTAGCCGCCCTCGGGCACCGGCCGCTCCACTCCGAAGAGCCCGGCGTAGCGGGCGGCCACCGACGCGCCGAAAAGGCGCATCTGCCGGCCGAAGTCGTTGGTGTAGTACTCGCGCGTCACGGTGTGACCGGCGAAGGCCAGGATCCGCGCCAGCGAGTCGCCGTAGGCCGCCTGGCGGGCGTGGCCGACGTGCAGCGGGCCGGTCGGGTTGGCCGACACGAACTCCAGCAGGACGTCCTCGGGCCGTGCGGCCGTGCCGGAGCCGTAGGATCCACCCTCCGCGGCCAGACGCGCGGCGGAGGCCGCGAACCAGGAGGGGGTCAGCGTCATGTTGAGGAAGCCGGGCCCCGCCACCTCCACCCGCGCGAGCCACGCCGCGGTTCCCGGATCGTCCCGGAGGGCGGTCGCGATGGCCTCGGCGATGTCGCGCGGCGGGCGCTTGGCCGCCTTCGCCAGCGCCATGGCGACCGGGCTCGCCAGGTCGCCCATCTCGGCCGAGGCCGGGGCGGCGAGGGGGATCACCGGCGGCGGCGCGCCGACCACGGCCGTCGCGGCGGCGGCGATGGCGGAGCGGATCTGATGAAGGAGATCGGTCACGGTCGGGCAGCTTACCGAGCCCTGGCTCTGGCACTGACCGTCCTCGCGCTCGCCGGCTGCGGCGGCGGGGACGATGAGGCCGCAGCGCCCGAGAACGCCATCACCGTGCGGGAGTTCGACGGCGAGACGCTGACGCGCACGATCCCGCTCGACTGCGCCGAGGCCGGTGGCGCCTGCGCGGCGGTCATCGCGGTCCTGCCCCGGCTGGCGCCCGACCTCGAGGAGGTCTGCACCCAGATCTACGGCGGCCCTGAGCGCCGTGTGGTGACCGGCGTGGTCGATGGCCTCGCGGTCGCCGTGGAGGTCACCCGCGCCGACGGCTGCCAGATGGCCCGCTACGACCTGCTCACGAAGGCCCTCGCCGGCTGATCAGTGCGGGTAGGGGTGCCCCGAGGTGATGCAGAGCGCGCGGTAGAGCTGCTCGGTGAGCACGACGCGCGCGAGCTGGTGCGGCATGGTCAGCGGCCCGAGCGACAGGCGCTCCTCGCACTCGGCCCGGAGGCCGGCGCCGATGCCGACCGCGCCAC
>JAEMRL010000509.1 GCA_016463385.1 Thermoleophilia bacterium | reverse complement strand
CCTCGATCGTGATCACGCTGCGCGGCGGCCCGTCGTTCATGCGGTCGATGAGGGCGGCGATCGTGGTGGTGACCCCCGAGCCCGCGGGACCTCCGACGAGCACGAGTCCGTCCGCCGCGGAGGCGAGCCCGGCGACCTCTGCGGGCAGTCCCAGGTCGTCGAGCCGCGGCACCGTGAAGGGCACCGGGCGCAGGATGAGGGTGATCGAACCGCGCTGGCGGTAGGCGTTGACCCGGAAGCGGCCGACGCCGGGCAGGGCGGCCGTGAAGTCGACCTCGCCGTGCGCCTCGAACTCGAGCTGGCGGGCGGAGTGGGGAAGGCCGGCGAGCATGCTCGCCAGGTACTCCTCGGCCTGGGCGGGGGTGAGCCGGCCGAGCCCGGGGATGCGCTCGAGCGCGCCGTGCACGCGCATCAGGGGCTCCGAGGGCACCTTCAGGTGCACGTCGCTGGCCCCGCGCTCGACGGCCCGGCGCAGGAGGACCTCGAGGATCTCGGCGGATGAGTCCACACCGCCCCCTCGGCATGCGCGGGACCGTTCCTGAGCCCCGGTCAGTTCGGGCGCGCGCGATGCCGATGAACCGGGTGGATGATCACGACGACCGAGAGGCCCACCGTGCTGGTGGCCGACGACTCCGTGTTCGCGCGCCGGTGGGCCGAGCGCCTGCTCACGGACGCCGGGCACGCGGTGACGAGCGTCGCGGGGGGGCGCGAGGCCTACGCCCTGGCGCGGGCCTCCTCGCCGGACGTGCTGGTGGCCGAGGAGGCGATGGCCGGCCTGTCGGGGCGCGCGCTGCTCCGGGCCCTGCGCGCCGGGCGTGACGAGCTGGGCGTGGTCCTCCTCACCGCGTCGGCCGACCCGGAGGTCGAGGCCGACGCCCTGCGCCTCGGCGCCGACCGTTTCCTGCGCAAGCCGTGCAGCGAGGCCGCCCTCGCGGCGGCGGTCGCCGGGGCACGGGAGGCCGGCGCCGCCCGGCGCGCCCGCCGCTCGCGCGAGGCGCGCAACGCCGGCGAGGTCCGGGCCGCGGCGGACGTCCAGGAGGCCCTCCTGCCGCCTCCGGTCGCCCTCCCCGGCGACTGGGTGCTCGCCTCCGGCTACATGCCCGCGCGTGACGCCGGGGGCGATGTCTACGACATCGTGCTGCGCGACCCGGGTCGCCTCGTCGTCGTCGTGGGCGACGTCAGCGGCAAGGGGATCGCCGGCGCGCTGCTGGCGGCCATGTTCCAGACGGCCGTCCGCTCGGCCCTCGCGCGGGGCGACGGCCCGGGCGAGGCTCTCGGAGCGACGGGCGCCCTCCTCTTCGACGGGCTGAGCCGGGCGGGCCGCTTCCTCACCGCCGTGGTCGCGGAGATCGACCTCGCCACGGGGATCCTCACCTACGCCGACGCGGGCCACGGTCACCACCTGCTGCTGGAGCCCGGCGGCGCCGAGCGCGTCCTGCCGGTCGGCGGCCCCCCGATCGGGTTCCTGCCCGATGCCGTCTACGCCGATGGCCGGGAGGGCCTCGGACCCGGCGAGCGCCTGGCGGCCTTCAGCGACGGCATGGTGGAGGCCGGCGGCGCCGGCGATCCGGTGGCCGCCCGCGCCGAGCTCGCCGAGCGTCTGGCTGCAGGCGCCGATC
>JAEMRL010000147.1 GCA_016463385.1 Thermoleophilia bacterium | reverse complement strand
GATCGGCACCGCCCCCCGGATGCCGGTCACGCCGCCCGCCAGCCAGAGCAGTCCGGGCACGGCGATCACCGCCACGAGCGCGAGGCCGTTCCAGTAGCCGACCGGCGCGGCGAGGCGGGCCAGGTCGCTGTCGTGCCCGAGGGCCGCCGGCAGGGCCTTGGTGGCGAGCGCCAGCCCCATGGGCAGCATCGCCGCGGCGCTCAGGCCGAGCCCGAGGAGCCCCGGGGCGCCCGGCAGCAGGGCGCCGGCGCAGAGCCCCACCACCAGCGCGCAGAGCGCGATCGCCTGCCGGTTGGCGTCGATCCAGGCGAGGTCCGGCGCCGCCGCCCAGAGCATCGAGGCGGCGCTCCAGAGGGCGAGGCCCCCCGCCCCGGCGAGCGCGAGCCGCGCGGGGAGCGAGCGCAGGGCGGCCCGGTTCCACGCCATCAGGAGCGCGAGGGCCGCCAGGGGCGCGCCGAGGGCGAGCGCGAGGAAGGCGGCCCGGGGGCCCGGGCCGCCGAGCCCGTCACCGGGGTCGATGCCCCCTCCGCCGACGGCGAGCAGCGCCCAGCCCGCGAGCGCCGCCGCGCCCACCGCGAAGGCTCCCCGGGGAGCGCCCTGGGGGGCGGGCCGACGCGCTTGTCCGCCTTCGGGGGCGCCGCTACGATCCGCCACGCCCTGGGGGCCTCCGCCCCCCGACTCCCTCACCGGGTGGCTGCCCTGCTTCGACGCCCCGCCTGGGTGCTCCTCATGTCTGCGCTGGTGCTCCTTGGCGTGACGGCGTCCGCCCTCGGGGACGGACGTGACGTGCTGGCCGACGCGCAGGACGGCCGGATCGACGCCTGCTACTCACGGGCGGAGTTCCGGGACGCCCTCGACCGGGCACGCGACGACCAACGACTCTACGCGACGGCCATCGACACCATCAAAGAGGCGACCATCTCCAACGTCACGGTCCCCGGCCAGCCCTGCGGCAGCGGGCGCACCGTGCCCCGCGAGCCGGTGCCCGTGTCCTCGAGCGGCGCGTCCACCCTCTGGGGCGGCGCGGCGCTGGTCGTGGTCGCGGGCGCCCTCGGCGCCGGCGCCCTCGCCCGCCGCCGCGCGGATGACGCCTCGTGAGACGCTTCGTCAAGGACTTCCTGCTGCCGATGGCCGTGGCCGTCGCGCTGGCCTTCGTGATCCAGGCGGCCGTGGCGAAGCCCTACGAGATCCCCACCGAGTCGATGGTGCCGACCATCAAGGCGAACGACCGCATCATCGCCAACCGGATGATCTACCGCTTCCGCGACATCGCCCGCCGGGACATCATCGTCTTCCAGCCGCCGCCGTCGGCCACCCGCACGTGCGGCGACGCGGGCGGGGGGAACATCCCGTTCGTGAAGCGCGTGATCGGCCTGCCGGGCGACGAGGTGGAGGTGCGGCGCGAGGTGGTGACCGCCTCCGACGGCCCGGTCTTCGCCAACGTCCGCGTCATCGCGCCCGGGGCGTCGTCGATCACCGGCGGCGCCGCGGTGCGGATCCGGCTGAAGCCCGGCGACGCGCGCTCGGTGACCTACGTCGGCGGCGAGCCCTTCGAGGTGGCCGAGGCGATCACCCCGGTCGAGCTGGAGGGCGACCCGGAGGGCTACGGCGTCGCCGGGCAGATCATGGACACCGGCACCTACGAGTTCGAGCGCCGCACCGTTCCCGCCGACCGCCTCCTGGTGCTGGGCGACAACCGCCCCGGCTCCTGCGACGCCCACCAGTGGCAGCCCGACCCCTACGTGCCCATGGACAACGTGATCGGGCAGGCCGAGGTCGTGTACTGGCCCCTCTCCCACCTGGCCTTCCTGGACTGAGCGCGTCCTGCGGGTCCCCGGGAACGCGCGGTCAAGCGTGCCCGGTCAGAGCGGTAATTCGCCCCGGATGGGGGGTTTGCATCTTCTGGCACGTGTGGAAGGATGCCCCTCCGCCACGCTGAATATGGTGTGGGGACAGTCAACGCACCACCAGGGATAGCGTTTACCGATGATCTGCCCGTTCTGCGAGCACCCCGAGCACCGCGTCGTCGAGTCGCGCGTGGCCGACACCAAGGACGCCATCCGGCGACGGCGCGAGTGCCAGTCGTGCGGCCGGCGCTTCACCACCTACGAGCGGTGCGAGGAGATGCCGCTGGTGGTCGTGAAGACCTCCGGTGAGCGGCAGTCGTTCGACCGCGGCAAGCTCCTCGAGGGCCTCCAGCGCGCCTGCCACAAGCGGCAGGTGTCGACGGCGTCCCTCGAGATGGCGGTGCGCGACATCGAGGCCGAGCTCCGCAACCGCCTCCGCCAGGAGGTGAGCAGCCCCCAGATCGGCGAGCTCGCGCTGCGCCGGCTCAAGGAGATCGACCCGGTCGCCTACGTGCGCTTCGCGTCGGTCTACCGCAAGTTCGCGGACGTCGACGAGTTCGAGGACGAGCTCGCCCGGCTGGAGCGCGAGCCCCCGCTCCCCCGTGGACAGTTCCCCCTCGACGACCAGCTCTTCCAGACCCTCGACGCGGACCCCACGTCACCCGGTCGCGCCACCCTCCGGGCCCTGCCCGGTGGGCGCGATGTGGACATGCCGCGCACGACCGCCCAGGAGGCAACCGATGGCGACTGACGCGCCCCCGACGATGACCGATCGGGCGCTGGGGATAACCCGCCGCTTCACGCGAGCGGGCATCCACCCCTACGACGAGGTCGCCTGGGGTCCGCGCGACGCGCGGATCGTGGAGCCCGCCCGGGACGGGAAGCCCGAGCGCGTCGTGTTCGAGCAGCTCGCCTGCGAGTTCCCGCTCGACTGGTCGGACACCGCGGTGCGCATCGTCGCCTCGAAGTACTTCCGCTACGGCATGGACGATCCGCGTCGTGAGAAGAGCCTGCGCGAGGTGATCGACCGCGTGGTCGACACCATCCGCCACCACGGCGTGAAGGGCGGCTACTTCCTCGACGACGAGGAGGCCGAGACCTTCGCCCAGGAGCTGCGGCACATCCTCGTGACGCAGAAGGCCGCCTTCAACTCGCCGGTCTGGTTCAACTGCGGCGTCGACGCCGCCCGCCGCGACTACGACGAGGACCGCATCCTCGACGTCGACGAGCCCCCGGTCTCGGCCGACGAGCCGCAGGTCAACCAGGCCTCGGCCTGCTTCATCCTGTCGGTCAACGACACCATGCCCTCGATCCAGCGCTGGATCGCCTCGGAGTCGGAGATCTTCCGCGGCGGCTCGGGCGCGGGCGTCAACCTCTCGCGCCTGCGCAGCGACGGCGAGCCGCTCTCCAACGGCGGCCAGGCCTCCGGGCCGGTCTCGTTCATGCGCTGGGCCGACTCGGGCGCCGGCTCGATCAAGTCCGGCGGCGGGACGCGCCGCGCCGCCAAGATGGTGATCCTGGACGGTGACCACCCGGACATCCTCGAGTTCGTGCGCTGCAAGGCGCACGAGGAGGCGAAGGCCTACGCCCTCGGCGACATGGGCTACGACCTCGGGCTGAACGGCGACGCCTGGCGCTCGATCCAGTTCCAGAACGCCAACAACTCGGTCCGCCTGACCGACGAGTTCTTCGCGGCCGTGAAGGACGACGCGCCCTGGCAGACGCGCACCGTCTCCTCGGGTGACGCCCACGAGACCATCCCGGCCCGCGAGCTGATGCGCGAGATCGCCGAGGCCGCGTGGGCCTGCGGCGACCCGGGCGTGCAGTACGAGGACGCGATCCAGCGCTGGCACACCAGCCCCAACGCCGGGCGCATCTCGGGCTCCAACCCGTGCTCGGAGTACATGCACATCGACGACTCGGCCTGCAACCTCGCCTCCATCAACCTGATGGAGTTCCTCGACGAGGACGGCACCTTCCGGGTCGACGACTTCCGCCACGCGGTCCGGGTGGTCCTCACCGCCCAGGAGATCGTGGTGACGCCGGCCAGCTACCCCACCAAGCGCATCGGCGACAACGCCCGCGCCTACCGCCAGCTCGGCCAGGGCTACACCAACCTCGGCTCGCTGCTGATGTGCCAGGGCCTCGCCTACGACTCGGACGAGGGCCGCGCGTGGGCCGGCGCCCTCACCGCCCTGATGCAGGGTGAGGCGTACGGCCAGTCGGCCCGCCTCGCCGCGCGCGTCGGCGCCTACGAGGGCTACGAGGGCGACAAGGAGGCCCAGGACCGCGTGGTGCGGATGCACCGCGACGCGGCCCTCGAGCTGCCGGCCCGCGCCGCCCGCCCGAGCTACGCCGACGTCCGCACGGCCGCGGCCTCCGCGCTCGACGACGCCGTCGCGCTCGGCCAGTCGGAGCGCCACGGCGCGCCCGGCTACCGCAACGCCCAGGTCAGCGTGATCGCCCCGACCGGGACCATCAGCTTCATGATGGACGCCCAGACCACGGGCATCGAGCCGGCCATCGGCCTGATCAGCTACAAGACCCTGGTCGGCGGCGGCTACATGAAGCTCGTCAACACCGACGTCGAGCGCGCCCTGCGCGCCCTCGGCTACGACCAGGGACCGCGGGCGGAGATCCTCGCCCACGTGGACGCCACCGGATCGATGGAGGGCGCTCCCGGCCTGGACGAGGCCCACCTGCCGGTGTTCGACTGCGCCTTCGGCGTGGACGGCGGCCGGACGATCGGCCCCGAGGGCCACGTCCGCATGATGGCCGCCGTGCAGCCGTTCGTCTCGGGCGCCATCTCGAAGACGGTCAACCTCCCCAACTCGGCGACCGTCGAGGATGTGGGCGACGTCTACCGCCTCGGGTGGGAGCTCGGTCTGAAGGCCATCGCCATCTACCGCGACGGCTCCAAGCGCACGCAGCCGCTCTCGACCACCGACGACTCGAAGGCCGCCGTGGCCGTCGTCGCGGGGGAGATCCCCACCGCGGTCCGCCGCCGCCTGCCGGACGACCGCGCCGCGCTGACCCACAAGTTCAGCGTGGGCGGCCAGGAGGGCTACATCACGGTCGGCCTCTACGAGGACGGCGCCCCCGGCGAGGTCTTCGTCAAGATGAGCAAGCAGGGCTCGACGGTCTCGGGCCTGATGGACTCGGTCGCGATCGCCTGGTCGATGGCGCTCCAGCACGGGGTGCCGGTGGAGAGCCTGATCTCCAAGTACATCGACCACCGCTTCGAGCCCTCCGGCTTCACCGGCAACCCGCGCATCCCCATGGCGCGCTCGGTGGTGGACTACCTCGCCCGCTGGATGGCCTCCAAGTTCCTCTCGGAGGAGGACCAGGTCACCGCCGGTGTGCTGCCGCTCGCCGGTGGCTCGGCTCCGGCGCCGGCTCCCGCCGTGATCGAGGCCGACGCCGACGCCCCCGACGACCAGCTGGCCTTCGGGACCGTCGCCGCCGAGGCCAACGGCACCAACGGCCACAACCACGCGGCCGACTCCGGTGGCCCGGCCAAGCCGCGGCTGACGCTCGACTCCACCGGGCAGATCTGCTCGTCGTGCGGTAGCTCGGACATGGTCCGGGCGGGCACCTGCCTCACCTGCCGCACATGCGGTGCGACCTCCGGGTGCGGGTGATCTGAGACCACGGGAGGGCGCGGGATGCGCCTGATCGTGGTCGGCGCGGGGGCGGCGGGTCTCGCCCTCGCGCGGAGTCTGCGCCGCCGCGGCATCGACGCCACGGTGGTGGACCGCGGGGCCCCCGCGGCCTGGGTGCCCCGGCCCTTCATGCCGCCCTACCAGGGCTTCGACGCCCTGGCCGACGCCGGTGTGCTCGACGCGATCCGCGCCGAGTCGTGGGAGATCGCGCCCCGGGGGGACGGCGTCCCGGTGGCGCTCGCCGCGCCCTTCGTGCGGGTGATGCAGATCCTCGCCGAGGGCGTGCCCGTGCGGCACGGCACCGAGGTCACCGGCCTGCTGCGCGACGGCGACCGGGTGACCGGCGTGCGGCTGCGCGGCCCGGAGGGCGGGGAGGACCTGCGGGCCGACCTCGTCGTGGCCTGCGACGGCGTCCACTCCCCCCTGCGCGCGATGGCGGGCATCGAGGCGCGGCTCGACCATCTCGACGGCGCCCACCTCTCGTTCATCACCGACGCCGTGATCGACCGCAGCTTCGCCCTGCACTACCAGGCCGACGGCCGCCAGGTGGGTCTGCTCGGATGGCCCACGGGCTCGGCCGGATGGTGGGACATCGACCGCTCCTCGCCCGAGGCCGTGCGTGCCCCGGGCCTCGATGCCTTCCGCGCCGCCTTCGCCCGGCTGCTGCCGCCGGCCGCGCCGGCGCTCGCGGCCCTGACCTCGGTGGATCAGCTGGTGTATCGCGAGATCACCGAGGTCCGCGCCGGCCGGTGGTGGGTGCCGGGTCTCGTGGTGATCGGCGACGCGGCGCACGCCGTCGGCCCCGAGGCCGGGCTCGGCGCGGGCCTCGGCCTCGGAGACGCCCACGCGCTGGCGATCGCGGTCGCCGGCTGCGGGGGCGATCCCGACCGT
>JAEMRL010000146.1 GCA_016463385.1 Thermoleophilia bacterium | reverse complement strand
GTCGCAGGGGATCTCGGCGATCGCCCCGGCCAGCGCGTCCCGGGCCGCGGGCACGGCCGGGTCGATGAGGATGTCCGGGTCGAACCAGTGGGAGCTGTTGCCGAGGTGGCGGAGCGCTGTCGGGCCGCCGGGGAAGCGCTCGATCATCAGGGGCGCCGCGCCCACCAGCCGGCCCTCGGTCCTCGCGGTCAGGATCAGGGCCTCGCGGCGGTCCCGGTTGGCGCCGAAGGCGTACCACCAGGCGCGGAGCCAGCTCGCCCGGCGGAGCGGGTCGGGGCACCCCTGGAGCGCGGTGAGCGCGTCCCATCGCGGGGCGAGGTCGACCAGGTCGTCGATCGTGACGGTGTCGATCCGGATCTCAGCCACGGCGCAGCATCCGGCGTCCGGCGATCGCCGCCTCCACGAGCGGGACGCTCAGGGCGGCCGGGCGGCGGGCGCGCGGCGACACGGCGATGACCGTCAGCTCGGGCACGAACCGCGTGGTCCAGACGAGCTTGGACGGCAGCACGGTGTGCAGGAGGTGCACCTCGGTGGTGTCGTCGGCGAAGGCCCGCTCGGCGAGGAGGTAGTCGAGCAGCATCCCGGGGCTCTGGCGCGACCACTCCGGGCTGCGGTCGGCCGCCACCAGCAGCGACTGGTCGCGGTCGCCCTGGCGGAAGATCAGCTGGAAGGCGAGCGGGTGGTCGTCGACCCACAGTCCCGCGACCCGGGCGCCGTGCGGATCGTGCGCGGTCCTCAGGCGCCGCAGCAGCTCCCGGTAGGCGGGGTCCTCGAGCCAGTTCCCGGCGCCCCAGCGGCGCCGGTACAGCGCCATCATCTCCTCCAGCGCGGCGCGTCCGGGCTCCCCGGTGAGGCCGGGCTCGAAGCGCACGGCCCCGATCCGCTCGAGCCCCCGGAGCTTGCGCGGCATCGTGCGGACGGTGCGGCCGAGGCCGCGCCGGAAGTCGTCCCAGCCGCCGGCGGTCTCCATCACCATCGCGCTGCGCGCACGTGTCGCGACGGTCCAGCCCCGGCCCTCCATCAGCCCCATGGCCGCGGCGAAGGTGCGGCTCTCCGCCGCCACATTGCCCAGGTAAAGCGTGTCCCAGCCGCCCGCCGCGCCCTCGAGCGCGCCGACCATCGCCTCGGCGAGGACGATCTCCTCGCCGGGCACCACCCGGACGTCGGCCATGTCGGTCATCGGCGGCCTCCGGGAGCCGGCCAGGCTGATCTGCCGGCCACCGTCGCGGCGTCGCCCGGCGCGGAAGGAGAGGGGGACGACTCCGAGGAGGCGCCCCGACCGCCGCACCGCCACGAGGTGCGGCTCGTGCCCCCGCCCGAGGGTGTCGAGCCACGCCTCCACGAATGCGCGGTCGGTCGTCGGGCACGGCGCCGCGACGGGCGTGGGCAGCGCATCCCATTCGGGGCCGAGCGCACCCACCCCCGCGCGGGTGGTGACGAGCTCGACGTCGATCTGATGCGATCGCGGTGGACTCCCCGTCACCGGGGTTCCGAAATGACGCACTGCATGGTCAAAGCCTCTCCGAACTGTGACCGTCCCCACCCGGGAGGGGGGGCCGTTAGCGTTGCGTTCTATACACGAGGGGTGCGCGCGCACAGGATTTTTCACATAATCTGGCGCGCGATCGGGAAGATTCACCGTTAGACGATCATCCGCCGTCAAGGGCGGTTCCGACAGCTAGGGGAGCGAGATGGCACATTCGAAGGCGGCACGACGGGGAGTGAGGGGAGCGCTCATGGCGCTGGCCCTGCTCGCCCTCGCGATCCTCGCCGGGCAGGCGGCCGCGGCTCCCGGAACGCAGACGTGGACCGGCGGCGCCGCCGGCGCCACCCCCGACCTCGAGCGCGGCGGCTTCAGCCTCCTCGACGCCGGCGGCGCGGTCATCACGCCGGCCGGCATCGCCGGGACGCTGAACTTCACGCTCAACGGCACGCCCTATGTCGGCTTCTGCACCGACACCAGCCGGATCTTCTCCACCAGCACGGAGCCGGTCGACACCACCACCGAGGAGCCGCCGGCCACCGCCAACACGCGGGCCCTCGCATGGATCCTGCTCAACCGCGCGCCCACCGGCGCGTCGACGCCCGAGAAGGTCCAGCAGGCCGCCGTCAGCCAGGTCGCCGCGTGGATCCTCGTGGACGCGCAGATCAACAAGACGACGCCGACGACCGACGCCGCGCTCAACACCGCCGCGCTCGCGCTCGTCCAGGAGGCGCTCGCCGCGACGGCGACCCCCGCCTCCCTCAGCGTCTCCGCGGTCGCGCCGGCGGTGGGCGCCACCTCCTCGACGGTCACGGTCTTCGGCCGTCCCGGCGCCGTGGTGACCCTCGCGGTCACCTCGGGCAGCGCCAGCCTCTCCTCCACCTCGGTCGTGATCGGCCCGGGTGGCTTCGGCACCACCACCCTGACGGCGACGGGCGCCGGCACGGTCGGCATCAGCGCCTCCACCCCGGGTGACGGGCGTCTCTTCCGGATCAACCCGACCGACCCCGAGACCCTGCCCCAGGCGACCGCGGCGGCCGAGCCGACCACGCTCGCCGTCAGCGCGCAGGTCGTCTTCCAGGCGACCCCGGTCACCCCGGTGGTCCCGACGGTCCCGGTCACCCAGGTGCCGCGCCCCTCGGTCGCGATCACCAAGACGGCCCCGGCGCGGGCCCGCGTGCTCTCCAACGTCCGCTACCGGATCACCGTCCGGAACTCGGGCCGGGTCACGCTGCGCAACGTGGTCCTCCGCGACCGCCTGCCGCGCGGCCTCTCGTTCGTCGGCGCCTCGCGCGCCAGCACGCTCAGCAACGGCAGCGCGACCTTCCGCATCGGCACGCTGGCCGCCGGTCAGAGCCGCACCGTCATCGTCACGCTGATGGCCAACGCCTCGGTCACGGGGTCGCGGGTCAACACGGCAACGGTATCGGCGACCAACGTCCGTCCCGTGAGCGCACGTGCCGCCACGGTGTTCCGTCCGCTGGTCCGTCGGGTGCAGCCCGCCGTCACCGGCTAGCAGCACCCCCCGCCCCGCGGGGCCGGCGCTCCGGCGCCGGCCCCGCGATGGCGATTCCCTCCCGAAACGTGCGCATCCGGGCCGGGTGCAGGGATGAACTGGTCGAACGGGTGGGTAGCGTTGCTGCGCGCAGCGCCCCGGCGGGCATAGAATCCCGCCTGCAGTGAGGCGCCGATCCATCCACAGGCCCGCCACGCTCACGTGGCTCGCGATCGTCTCGGTCTGGGCGCTGTGCGCCTCGGCGACGGCGCTGGGCATCGGCGCGCCGTCCCTCTCGGTCAGCCCGACCACCCCGAGCCAGGCGGCCGACTGGACCTTCACCTTCTCGGCGCAGCCCGATCCGTTCGCCACCCTGACGGGATACGAGGGCGGGATCGTGGCGTCGGCGAGTGAGGAGCCGGCGACGCCGATCGCGTCGCCGTTCGTCGCGACGGGTCTCCCGGAGGGCGTCCACGTCTTCCGGGTCCGGGCCGTCCAGCAGGACCTGCTGCTCGGCGAGGTGCGCGGCCCGTACGCGACCGCGACCATCCAGGTCGACCGCACGCCCCCTGCCGCGCCCACGGCCACCTTCGTCCCGGCGACCCCGAACGGCACCAACGGCTGGTACCGGTCGCTGACGATCGACTGGTCCTGCTCGGATCCCTCGGGCGCCGTCTGCCCCGACCAGGTGATCTCCGTCGCCCGTGCCGGCGCCACCGCGCGCCAGGTGGCGACCGACGGCGCGGGCAACGTCAGCGCGGCCACCGTGACGCCGGCCTTCAACTTCGACAACGGCGCCTTCCTGCCCGCCATCTCGAGCCCGTCCAACGCGGCCCGCGTGGCGGCCGAGCCGACCTACCGCTGGGTCCGGGTCACCGACCCCACCTCGGGCAACGACCGCTTCGAGGTCTGGGCGCGCTGGGCCGGCGTCTCCGACCAGCTGATCGCCCGTGCGGGGGCGACCGCCACCTCGGCGACGCGCAACGCCCGCACCGGCCCGCTGCCGCAGGCCGTGTCGATCCGCTGGTTCGTCCGCTTCTACGACCGCGCCGGCAACTTCCGCGACTCGTCCGCCCGGACCTTCACGATCGACCCGACGCCGCCCTCGAGCGCGCCGGCGATCACGGGCGGGCCGGCCGGGCCGACCCGGGAGACGACCCCCACCTTCAGCTGGAGCGGCACGGAGCCCTCCTTCTCGTGGGACGTCACGCGCGCCGGCGACGCCGCTCCGGCGCAGGCCGGCAAGGGCGCCGCCAAGCAGGTGACCCTGAACGCGCTCACCGACGGGGAGTACACCTTCCGCGTCTCACAGGTCACGGCGCTCGGCGCGCAGGGGCCCGAGGTGACGCAGGCGTTCAGCGTCGACACCACGCCCCCCGCGGCGCCGGTGATCACCGGGCGCCCGGCCAACCCCACCGCGACGCCCGCGGCGTTCGCGTGGTCCACCGAGACCGGTGCCTTCTCGCGCTGGCAGGTCGTCGACGGAGCCGGCACCGCGGTCAAGGGCCCGTCCGACACCCCTGCGACCTCCGTCACCGTCGGCGCCCTCGCCTCGGGCGCCTACACCTTCCGCGTCTCCCAGGTGGACGCCGCCGGCAACGTCTCGCCCCCGGCGGCCGAGGCCTTCGCCGTGCAGCTGCCGCCCGGCACCGTCGTGACGACCCCCAAGCCCCGTGCCGTGCCGCTGCCCACGCAGAACGCGAGCCGGCTGACGCCGCGGGCGGGCCGGCGGGTCGCCACCATCCGGCCGGTCTTCCGCTGGAAGAAGGGTCCGGCCGGGACGACGCTCTACAACGTCCAGGTCTTCCGGGTGGTGAAGAAGCGGGCCGGCAGGGCGGCGACCATCAAGAAGATCCACTCCGCGTTCCCGCGCGCCACCCGGTACCGCTCGCCGAAGAAGCTCGCGGCGGGCCAGTGCTACGTCTGGCGCGTGTGGCCGTACACCGGCAGCTCCTTCACGGCCCAGCCCCTCGGGATCAGCAACTTCTGCGTCGTCAGCTCCAAGGTGCTCCGCCGCAACGCGGCGCGCGCCAAGGCGCGCCAGAAGGCGCGCGCCCAGGCCACGGTGGCGCGCGTCGGCTAGACTCCGCCCCCGTGGCGACGTCGATCTCCTTTGCACGTGGGGCCCCGTGCCCCGAGGCTCTCTCCGGTGATCTGATCGCCGCCTGCACCCGCGACGCCCTCGCCGGCGACGCGGTGAGGATCCTCTCCTACGGCACCGGCCAGGGCTACCCGCCGCTGCGCGAACTGCTGGCCGCCGAGCACGGCGCCACCGCCGACCAGGTGCTCGTCACCAACGGGTCGCTGCAGGGTTTCGTGTTCCTCCTCGAGGCACTGCTCTCACCGGGCGACCTCGTCGCGGTCGAGAGCCCGACCTACGACCGCGCGCTCCTCCAGCTCCGGCTGCACGACATGGACGTGCTGCCGATCCCGGTCGACGACGACGGGATGGTCGTCGAGGCGCTCGCCGAGGCCTGTGCCGCCGGGCGCGTGCCGAAGCTGATCTACACGATCCCCAACTTCCAGAACCCCTCGGGCGCGACGCTGACGGCGGGGCGCCGCCGGGCGCTCGTCGAGGTCTGCGACCGGTACGACATCCTGATCCTCGAGGACGATCCCTACGGGAAGCTGCGGTTCGAGGGCGACGCGATCCCGGGGATCTGGGAGACGGCCGAGCCGGGCCGTGTGATCTTCACCTCGTCGTTCTCGAAGACCGTGGCCCCCGGGCTGAGGGTCGGATACCTCGTCTCGCCGCCGGCCATCGCGGCGACGCTCGCCGCCGCGGCCTCGCGCACCTACATCTCCCCGGCGCTCCTCTCCGAGGCCGCCGTGGCCCAGCTGATCTCCGCGGGCGGGCTCCAGGGCAACATCGAGAAGGTCACCGGCCTGATGCGCGAGCGGCGCGACGCCATGATGCGCGGCATGCGGCACATGCCCGAGGGCTCGCGCTGCGTGCCCCCGCTCGGCGGCTTCTTCTGCTGGGTCACGCTTCCCGAGGGGATGTCGGCGGACGCCCTCTTCGACGACGCGGCCGCCGCGGGCATCGCCTACGTCAAGGGCAGCGACTGCGTCCTGGAGGGCGGCGAGCGGACCCTCCGGCTGGCCTACAGCGGCGTCAGCCCGGCGGAGATCGAGGAGGGCATGGAGCGGCTCGGCGCGGTCTTCCGCGCCGCCGCCGTCGCCTCACGGTAAGCCGGGTGGCGGCGCCGGACGACGGCCCGGACCGCAACGGTCTCGACGAGCGCCAGGTGCGCCAGATCGCCCTCGTCGGGGCGCTGGTGCTGGTGGCGAGCCTCGTCCTCCTGTTCATCGTGGAGAACAGCGGACGGGTGGAGGTCTCCTTCGTCTTCTTCTCGGCGTCGATCAGCCTGATCTGGGTGATCGTGCTGTCGGCGGTGGCCGGGGCGGTCGCGGGCCTCGTGAT
>JAEMRL010000508.1 GCA_016463385.1 Thermoleophilia bacterium | reverse complement strand
GACCTTGTCCTTCTTCGGGATGAACGGGCTCGCGGCGATGCGGGCGAGCGACTGGCGCACGTCGCCGTCCACGTGCGGGAATGCCTCGGCGGCCCAGGAGGGGCGCTGACCGACCTCGGCCTCGATGCCCTGGCGGAACTCGTCGTCGCTGAAGGTGAGCATCCCGCAGTCGGTGTGGTGGATCAGGACGATCTCCTCGGTCCCGAGGAGCCGCTGCGAGATCGCCAGCGAGCGGATCGCGTCCTCGGTGACCACGCCTCCGGCGTTGCGGATGACATGCCCGTCACCCTCGGCGAGGCCGAGCACCTTCTGGGGATCGAGCCGCGCGTCCATGCACGCGACCACGGCCACCTTGCGGGCCGGGGGGAGTGGCAGGTCGCCCTTGTCGAATCCGTCGGCGTAGCGCTTGGCGTTGTCGAGGAGCTCGTCGGTGACGCTCATTGAACCTCCTGGTCGTCATTCGTGATCGCGGGAAGGGCCGAGTATGCGTGAAGCCGGGACTCAGGGGCCTCGACGACGGCTCAGCCTCCGGGGCTGTCGATAGATCCGGCCTATCGCTGGTGTCGCGATCGGTATTGGACGCGCCGTCCGAGCCGGTCCTAGCGTGGTCTCAGGCGCTCATCCGGGGCGCCGCGAACCGGCCAGGGGGCTCCACGATGCAGCAGGAACACGTCGGAATCGACTACTCGGCGATCCACCGCATCGACAGCCCCGCGAACCGGCTCTTGCGGCGCGACGTGTGGGAGCCGGGGAACGACCTGGGGCAGCAGTCGTTCGCGACGGTGCGCTACTTCGACGACCTGGCGGCGCGCCTCGGCATCGGGGCCGGCGACAGCGTGCTCGACGTGGGCAGCGGAACCGGCGGGCCGGCCATCCACATCGCCTCCACCACCGGCTGCCGCATGACGGGCGTCGAGATCACCGAGGTCGGGGTCGAGGTCTCGGAGCGCCTCGCGCGGGAGGCCGGGCTCGACGACCGCGTGTCGTTCGTGCAGGCCGACGGGATGTCGATGCCCTTCGAGGACGGCTCCTTCGACATCGCGATCAGCATGAACGTCATGAACGTCTTCGAGGACAAGGTCGCCCTCTTCCGCGAGGTCCGGCGCCTGCTGAAGCCGGGCGGCCGCTGGGCCTTCCTGTCGGGGACCTTCGCCTTCGACGAGGGCGACGCGGAGGTGCGCATGCGCATGCAGCGCGGCTACGCGATCCCGCAGTACACCGACACCCTCGAGTCCTACAAGGCCAAGCTGATGGAGGCCGGGTTCGTCATCGACGAGGTCGTGGAGTACATCAGCGACTTCCGCGTCCAGATGGACCGCTGGCGGACGGCCTGGATCCGCCATCGCGACGCGATCGCGCTCGAGCAGGGCGCCGAGCAGACCGACCACCACATCGACTACTTCACCTGCTACCTGGAGATGATCGACGCGGGCAAGGCGTCGAACCACCTGGTCATCTCCACCCGGCCGGAGGACTGAGGCCGGGCTCAGGGGCCGGGCGCGCCCCAGCCCTCGCGCGCGGCCACCGCGAGGGCGGCGGCGAGCGCCCGGCCCACCGCCGGGGTCGGGCGCGCGTCGGCCCACACGAGGCGAGGAGCAGAGTCGTGGCCGTCGTGGTAGCCG
>JAEMRL010000507.1 GCA_016463385.1 Thermoleophilia bacterium | reverse complement strand
CCCCATGGGTGTCAGCTCCGTTAAGCGAGGTGAAACCGCCGCATCGCCGCCCTCCGCCGGCCACGGCGCGGTCGTCCTCAGCGCCTGCGCGTCGCAGCGTTTCGAGAATTGGCGGCTGCAGGCCCGGCTCGTCCCCGGCCGTCCTGGTGCCCGCCTGACCGGCGCCGGGGCGGCCACTCCCGCACCCCCGCGCCCTCTCTCCACCTCCAAATTACGCGATGCGGGGGGGCTTGCCGCAAGCCCGGGGGCGTAACCCATAATCCCCGGCCGCAGAGCGGAACCGACGCGACGGGAGTGCGGAGATGGCAGTGTCCGAGCACGCGGTGGCGATCGCCGGAGGGGGGCCGACGGGGATGATGCTTGCCGGCGAGCTGGCCCTCGCGGGGACCGACGTCGTGATCGTCGAGCGGCGCGCCACCCAGGACCTGCCTGGCGCGCGCGCGGGCGGCCTGCACGCGCGGAGCATCGAGGTGCTCGACCAGCGCGGGATCGCCGAGCGCTTCCTCGCGCAGGGACAGCCGGTCCAGGCTGCCGGGTTCTCACTGATCCCCCTCGACATCAGCGACTTCCCGAGCCGCCACCCCTACGTGCTCGGTCTCTGGCAGAACCACATCGAGCGCATCCTGGCCGGCTGGGTCGAGGGGCTCGGCGTGCCGGTGCTCCGGGGGCGCGAGGTGACCGGCTTCGCGCAGGACGCCGACGGCGTCGATGTCGCGGTGTCCGACGACTCCACGTTGCGGGCGCGGTACCTGGTCGGGTGCGACGGCGGCCGCAGCCTGGTCCGCAAGGCGGCGGGCATCGACTTCCCGGGGTGGGACCCGTCGATGAGCGCCCTGATCGCCGAGGTCGGGATGCGCGATGAGCCGGAACTCGGGATCCGCCGCGACGGGCGCGGCATCCACGCCCTCGGCCGCCTCGAGTACGAGATCCACGACGGCGAGGTCGTCTACGGGGACTCCGGACCGGTGCGGGTGATGGTGACCGAGGAGGGCATCGGCGGAGCGGACGAGCCCACGCTCGACGACCTCAGCGAGGCGCTGATCGCCGTCTACGGGACCGACTACGGCCTGCACGACCCCATCTGGCTGTCGCGGTTCACCGACACGACCCGGCAGGCGGCGACCTACCGGCAGGGCCGCGTGCTGCTCGCCGGCGACGCCGCGCACATCCACTCTCCGGTGGGCGGCCAGGGACTCAATACCGGCCTGCAGGACGCCGTGAACCTGGGATGGAAGCTCGCCCAGGTCGTCGCGGGGAGGTCACCGGAGGGCCTGCTCGACACCTACCACGCCGAGCGTCATCCGGTCGCCGCCCGGGTGCTGCGCACCACGATGGCCCAGGTCGCGCTCGGGCGCCCCGACGATCGCATCGACGCCCTGCGCGAGACCATGGCTGGACTGCTCGCCATGGATGAGCCGCGCAGGCGGATGGCCGGAGAGCTGTCGGGCCTCGGCATCCACTACGACCTCGGCGAGGGGCACCCGCTGCTCGGGCGCCGCATGCCCGACCTCGACCTGGAGACCGCCGCCGGTCCGCTGCGCGTCTTCTCCCTGCTGCACGAGGCGCGCCCGGTGCTGCTCGACCTCGGCTCGCCCGGCGGTCTCGACATCGCCCGGTGGGAGG
>JAEMRL010000506.1 GCA_016463385.1 Thermoleophilia bacterium | reverse complement strand
CGCCCGGGTCTCGCCGCAGCGCTACCTCGCCGACAGCTCCGCCGCCGTGGCGGCCGTGAACGACTTCTCCGAGGCCCTCGCCGAGCTGGCGCCCACGCCCCGTCGCCCGGCCCTGCTCGCCGCGGCGCCCCGCCTCGAGGACGCCCTCGACCGGACGGTCGCGATCGCCGGGCGCATCGAGGCGCAGCGGCTGGAGGACCGGCGCCTCGAGGAGCAGCGCGCCCGCGCCTCGGCCGCCCTCGACGCGGTCATCACCGAGATGAGCCTCGTCGCCGACGCCGCCACGGCGGGCGACCCGATCGACATGGCCGCCTCGGCCGGCCGCTACGCCTCGAGCGTCGCCGACCTGCGGATCCTCACCGCGCCCTAGGTCCGGGCCGCCGCCGGGGGGCCATCATGCTCCCGCGCGGAACTGCCGATGCCATCAGTGCGCGCCGGGGTCGAGCTCCGGGGCCAGTGAGGAGGTCCACGCCGAGGATGGTGCCGGTGCACAACGCTCCCGTCCGGGTGCTCATCGCCAGTCGCAGCCCCGCCCTCTCGGCGGGCATCGCGGCGTACCTCCCGGACCCCTCGCTCGACGTGGATCTGGCCGGCAGCGTCGAGGAGGCCCTGGCCGGCCTCGCCGCCGCCGACCACGACCTCGTGATCATCGACCGGGGCCTGGCGCGCGCTCTCGTGGCGGGGGCGGCGGCCGGCCTCGGCCCCGCGACGGCGGGCGAGGGGGCCCTCGAGGCGCTCGCCGACGCCCTCCGGGGCGACGAGGGCGAGGACGCGGGCGGCCTGTCGCCCCTGCTCGAGGGCGCCCGGCGCCGCGACGCGGCCGACGCCCTGCTCACCGAGCAGGAGCGGGTGGTGCTGCGGTTGATGCGCCGCCACCTCACCTACAAGGAGATCGCCCAGAGCCTGGGCGTCTCGTGGCACACGGTGCGCACCCACGCGCAGTCGATCCTGCGCAAGCGCGGCGTGCACTCCCGGCGCGACCTCGAGCGCGACGAGGCGTGGGAGGCCGACGCCGCGGCCGCCGGCCGGCCGGTGACCGGATGATCCGCCGCCGGGTGGCGCCGCCGGCCGGCCTCGCGCTGCTGCTCGCCGGCGGCGCGCTGCTCGTGAGGGTCGTCCTCATGAGCCTCACCGACGAAGGAGGGCTCTACGGCTGGCTGGTCACCGCCGCCGCGTGCGTCCTCGGCGGGATCGCCCTCGTGGTGGTCGCGCTCCCCAAGATCGCCTCCCCGCACGACGGGGCGGCGGACGAGCCCGCACCCGGGCTGCCGCGCGGGTGATGGGACCCGCGAACGGTGGGGCCGTCGGGAGGCCGGCCCCACCGTCTCGCGGACGTAGGGCGGCGTCCGGGCGTCTCAGAGCGCCCGGACGAGCCCCCGGATGACGGCCTCGGCCTCGGCGACGACCTCCTCGACGATCTCCCGGGCCGACTGGCCCGAGCCCGAGAGCCCGGCGGCCTGGCCGGCCCAGAGGGCGATCATCTCGGGGTCGTCCGCGGCGGCCCCCGCGGCACGGACCCCGGCCGTGGCGCCGGCCTGGGCGGGGTAGCCGAGCGCGGGCGGTCCCGCGGCCTCGAGCGTCGCGATGAGGCGGTTGCGGATCCCGCGCGCGGGCCGCCCGGAGAC
>JAEMRL010000145.1 GCA_016463385.1 Thermoleophilia bacterium | reverse complement strand
CGTGCGTGGGCTCGGAGATCCACGCGGGGGCGCTCGCGAGCGCCCACCGGTCGCTGCTGGTGACCCTGGCCGACGCCGACGCCGACATCGTCTCGGCGGCCGTGATGGCCGCCCAGCTGGTCGCCTCGGCCGTCGCCGGGGGCCGGCGCCTGGCCGAGCGCGACGCGCTGCGCGCCGTGCTCACGAGCCGCTTCTCCCACCTCCCGCGGGCGCTCTCGGACGCGGTGCGCGTGCTCAACGGCCCCGGCGTCGCCGTCGAGGAGCGTGTCAGCGGCGCGGTGACGACCGCCGCCGAGGCGGTGGGCGCCGCGACGCGGGGCGACCTCGTCACCGTCGAGTCGGTCCGCGCCGCCGGGCAGGCGCTCTCGCGCGCGGTCCTGATGATGCGCAGCACGGCCAGCCACACCTCCGACGTCGAGGCCGCCTACCTCCAGGCGTGCCGGGTGCAGACCCGCGGCAGCCTGATCCTCACCGGTCACGGCACCTACAACGTCGACGCCGACATCGGCGGCGATCTGCGCGCGCACGGGGCCGGCGCGACGGTCCGCGGCGGCACCGTGCGGGTGCACGGGATGCTCGTCACGACCGAGCTCGGCGCCCCCGCGGGGGCTCCTGTCCGGGTCGTGCTGGAGGGGGTCGGGGGCCCGCGGCGGCTGACCGCCGACGTCGCCCATCCCGGCGTGGAGATCTCCTGCGGGGGGCGAGAGATCGTCCTCGAGGCGACGGCGCTCAACCTTTCGGTCGGATTTGACGAAGAGAACCGGGTGGTGTGCTCCGAGGATCCCCTCGGCTGAGCCCCGCGGCCGTACCCCGGATGGGTGCGGGTAGACGGAGTCACGGACGGCGCGCGTAGGACGGCGGGCGTCGAATGGCCGGCTCGGCTGGAGATCGCACAGAGGAGGCGACACCCAAGCGCCGCGAGGAATCGCGCAAGCGCGGGCAGGTCGCGCGCAGCCAGGAGGTCAACACCTTCATGAGCCTGCTGGCGGCCTTCGCGATGCTCTCCTTCGTGGGCAGCTGGCTGCTGGCCGGCCTGATCCGCGTGATGACGAACTCCCTGAGTGGGTCCGGCACCACCGAGCCGATCAACGCCGCCCGGGGCTGGCGGGTCATGACCGACGCCGGCATGGACTCGCTGCGCCTCGCGGCCCCCTTCGCCATCGCGGGCGTCGTGGTGGGCGTCGTGGCCTCGGCCATCCAGGTGAAGCCCGGCATCACGACGGAGATCCTCAAGCCGCGCTTCTCGGTGCTGAACCCGATCTCGGGCGCCAAGCGCCTGCTCTCGTCGCGCTCGCTGGTCACCGTGGTCAAGGACCTGATCAAGGTCGGCGTCACCACCGCGGTCGCCTACTCCGTCCTCAAGGGCGGGATCTCCGACCTGATGGGCCTCCTCGGCGCGAGCCCGGGCATGGCACTCGTCGTCGTCAGCGGCCTGATCATGAAGATCGGCTTCTCGATCATCGCCATCTACGTCCTGATCGCCATCGCCGACCTGGTCTACGAGCGCTGGAAGCACGAGCGCGAGCTCCGGATGACCAAGGACGAGGTCAAGCGCGAGGCGAAGGAGGGCGACGTGAATCCAGAGGTCAAGGGCCAGCTGAAGCGGCGCCAGCACGAGATGGCGGTGCAGCGGATGATGTCGGCCGTCCCCGACGCCGACGTCGTCATCACCAACCCGACCCACTTCGCGGTCGCGCTGCGCTACGCCCGCGCCCTGCCGGCGCCGCAGGTGATCGCCAAGGGCGCCGACCACGTCGCGCTGCGGATCATCGCCAAGGCCCGTGAGTCGGGCGTCTCGGTCGTGCAGGACCCGCCGCTGGCGCGCAGCATCTTCGCCAGCGCCGAGGTGGGCCAGTACATCCCGGCCGACGCCTTCGGCGCCGTGGCCGAGATCCTCGCGCACGTCTACCGCGCCACCGGGCGCGAGCCGGCGGCCGCATGAGCACGGCCCTCGCCGCCCCGCGGTCCTCCTCACGGAGCGCCCTGAACCGCCTGATGGACAACAGCGACGTCGCGATCGCGATCGTCGTCGTCGGCATCGTCGTGATGATGATCATCCCGCTGCCGCCGTTCCTGCTGGACATCCTGCTCACGGCGAACATCGCGGCGGCCCTGGCGATCGTCCTCGCCACCCTCTACACGACCGAGCCGCTCCAGTTCTCGGTGTTCCCGTCGCTGCTGCTGGTGGCGACCCTGTTCCGCCTGGCGCTCAACATCTCCGGCACCCGGCTGATCCTCCTCCACGGCCACGCCGGCGAGGTCATCGAGTCGTTCGGGCGCTTCGTGGTCGGCGGCAACGTGGTCGTCGGCCTCATCGTGTTCACGATCCTGATCGTCATCCAGTTCGTGGTGATCACCAACGGCGCCGGGCGCGTGGCCGAGGTCGCCGCCCGGTTCACCCTCGACGCGATGCCCGGCAAGCAGATGGCGATCGACGCCGACCTGAACGCCGGCGTCATCACCGACGAGGAGGCCAAGAAGCGCCGCGAGATCATCGCCAAGGAGGCCGACTTCTACGGCGCCATGGACGGTGCCTCGAAGTTCGTGAAGGGCGACGCCATCGCCGCCGTGCTGATCGTGATGATCAACCTGCTCGGCGGCCTCGCGGTCGGCGTGTTCCAGCAGGGGATGGGCTTCTCGGAGGCGATCCAGCACTTCTCGCTGCTGACCGTCGGTGAGGGCCTGGTCAACCAGATCCCCGCGCTGCTGATCTCCACCGCCACGGGCATCATCGTGACCCGTTCGGTGGGCGAGTCGAACCTCGGCCAGGACCTCGCCAACCAGATCGTCAGCCAGCCGCGGGCGCTGTTCCTCGGCGGGCTGGTCACGACCGCCCTCGGCCTGGTCCCGGGGCTGCCGAAGCTGCCCTTCTTCATCATCGGCGGCGCCATGCTGCTCGTCTCGAGCACCCTCAAGAAGGGCATTCGCGAGGACGCCGAGGCCGCCGCGCACGACGAGGCGACCGCCGTCGCCACCCGCCCCGCCGAGCCCGAGAACGTGGCAGCGCTGCTCCCGCTCGACCCGCTCGAGCTGGAGATCGGCTACGGCCTGGTGCCGCTGGTGGACGCCGACGAGGGGGGCGACCTGCTCGGCCGCGTCGCGATGGTGCGCCGCCAGATGGCCACCGAGCTCGGCCTCTCGCTCGCGCCGATCCGGATCCGCGACAACATCCAGCTGGGCTCCCACGACTACGCCGTGAAGATCAAGGGCGTCGAGGTGGCGCGCTGGTCGCTGATGCCGGGCCAGCTGCTGGCGATGAACCCGGGCACGGCCGACCTGCCGCTCGACGGCATCCCCACCATCGAGCCCTCCTTCGGCCTGCCGGCCGTGTGGATCGGCGAGGCGCAGCGCGAGCAGGCCGAGATCTCCGGCTACACGGTGGTCGACTCCACCTCGCTGGTGGTGACGCACCTCAGCGAGGTGATCCGCCGCAACGCCGCCGAGCTGCTCGGCCGCCAGGACGTGCGCGGCCTGCTCGACACCCTCAAGGAGCGCTTCCCCGCCCCGGTGGACGAGCTGGTGCCCGACCTGATGACCGTCGGCGAGGTGCAGCGCGTGCTGCAGACCCTGCTCGCCGAGGCCGTGCCGGTGCGCGACCTGGTGACGATCCTGGAGACGCTCGGCGACAAGGCCAAGCTGACCAAGGACGTCCCGATCCTCGCCGAGTACTGCCGTCAGGCGCTCTCGCGGGCCATCTGCGGCCGCTTCGTGGACGAGGAGGGGACGCTGCGCGCCATCACCCTCGACCCCGAGATCGACCGCGAGGTGGCCGAGTCGATCGCCCGCACCGACGACGGCACGGCCGTGACCATGGATCCGGCCCGCGCCTCCGCACTCATCGACACCCTCAAGGAGCAGGCCGACCAGGTGCAGGCGATGGGCATCGTGCCCGTCCTCCTGTGCTCGGGCGCCTCGCGCCGCCACGTCAAGGCGCTGACCGCGCACGCGATCCCCACCCTGACCGTCCTCTCGTACCACGAGATCCTGCCATCCGTCCGCGTCGAGCCCGTCGGGCTCGCCGCGCTCGTCTAGCCCGTCTGACCCGAGGAGCAACCGGCCGTGCAGATCAAGCAGTTCTCCGGAGCCACCATCGACGAGGTGCTGACCCAGGTCCGCACCGAGCTCGGTGACGAGGCCGTCATCCTGCAGACCAAGCGGGTCGTGAAGGGCGGCATCGGCGGCTTCTTCGGCCGCGAGGGCGTCGAGGTCACCGCGGCCGAGGGCCTCTCGCCGGGCGAGAGCGAGTCGGCCAACCGCGAGGCCGCACCGCCGGCCCCCGCCACGATCGACGTGCGCGACGACGAGGCCTCGGAGGAGCCCGAGGAGGAGTTCGTCCCGGCCGCCTTCCGCCGCCACCTGGAGAGCCGCCTCGCCGCGGCCGAGCAGGCCGAGGTCGACGCGCCGCCGGCCCTGCCCGGCGCGCCCGCCTCGCCCGCGGCCACCTACGCCCGGGCCGGCGCCCCGTTCGCCCCCGGCGACCTCGAGCGCACCCAGGCGATCCTCGAGGCCGCCCGCGCGGCGGTGCGCGAGGCGCACGCCAAGGCCGTCGCCGCGCCCCCCGAGATCGACGAGCTGATGGCCGCCCCGGCGACCCGCGCGCTCGTCGACCCGCCGGTGGCGGAGGAGACCGATGAGTCGGACGCCTTCGAGCCCGTGGAGCACGACGACCGCCACCTCGAGCCGGTGTCGCGTGCCTCCACGCCCCTCGACGGCGTGCGGGGCGAGCTGATCCGCGCGGGAGTCGACGCCCGCTACCTCGACCCGTTCCTCGACGGCTTCTCGAAGTCGGTCATCCCGTTCCTCGCGACGGGCGAGTCGCTGCGCGACGCCGTCAAGGAGCACCTGGCATCGCGTCTGCCGATGGCCCGCGACTGGAAGCCGCGCGCGATGGGCCACACCATCGCCTTCGTCGGCCAGAGCGGCGTCGGCAAGACGAGCGCCGCCGTCGGTCTCGCGGGCCGCTACCGGGCCGCCGGCCTGGCGGTCGCGCTGATCGCCGCGGGCTCCGGCGCGCACGACGCGCTCGAGGGGCACGCGCGCCGTCTCGACATCCAGCTCTTCCGCGCCCCCGACGGGCCGTCGCTGGAGAACCTCTGCTCCACGCTCGGCGACCGCGACCTGATCGTGATCGACACCGAGGGCTGCTCCCATCAGCACCTGGCCGAGATCGAGGAGCTGGCCGCGCTGCTGGCCCCCGTCAAGGCCGATGAGGTCCACCTGGTGCTGCCGATGGCGACGCCCGTCGCCGACCTGGGTGACGCGCAGCGGCGCTTCCGCATGGTCGGCGTCAACCGGCTCACGATGACCAAGCTCGACGAGACCCGCTACCACGGCAACCTGATCAACGTCCCGCTCCGGATGGGCAAGCCGCTCGGCTTCCTCTCCGACGGCGCGTCGGTCGCGGAGTCGCTGCGGCCCGCCGACGCCCGCCGGGTGGCGGAGATGCTCCTGCCGTGAGCGCCGTGGTCCCCACGGCCCACGAGGCCGCCCCGCTTCCCGAGCGCGGCACCCGCGTGCTGCTCGACGGGCTGCCCGGTGGCCCGTGGACGTCGCTCGTCGAGGGGCTGTCCGACGGGACGCTGGTGCTCGATCCGCCGCGGCTCGGCGGCGAGCTCGTCCCCCTCCCGCTCGGGCTGCGCTTCGTCGTGGCCTACGCCTGCCGGGAGATCCCCTGCGAGGTCGATGCCGAGCTGGTCGCGGGCCCCGGGCCGGACGGCGCGGGTGGCTACTCCGCCCGTGTCATCGGCGCCGGCCGCCGCCTGCAGCGGCGCGGTGCCGTGCGCGTTCCGGTGCACCTGATCGTGCAGGCGCAGATGGCGGGCGGCGTGGAGGAGGTCTCCACCGGGGCCATCACCGAGAACCTGTCGGCCGGCGGTGCGCTGCTGCGCGTGAAGGGGGCCATCGAGGTGGGCGCGCCCCTGCTGACGACCGTGCTCTGCGGCGGCGAGGCGGGCTCGCTCCACATCGAGGGCCGGGTCGTGCGCTGCGACCGCGTCGATGCCCAGGAGCGCCCGTTCCGGGTCGCGATCGCCTTCCTCGACATGCCCCGCGCCGACGAGGACCGCCTGATCCGCTTCATCTTCCAGCGCCAGCGCGAGATGCGCCGCCGTGCCGAGGGGGTCGCCTGATGGCCGACAAGAAGGACGCGAAGGGCTCGGCGGACAAGGGCAAGAAGGCCAAGGGCAAGGACAAGGGCGGCGACGCCGCGTCGGCCAGCCCGATGCAGTTCTGGGTCACCCGGGCCAAGGGCGCCGGGGCCCTCGTGGGCTTCGCCATCGCCTTCTACGTCACGCGCGGTCAGGGCTTCGCGGTGCCCGACGCGATCATCCGCGGCCTCGGCGGGGCCATCGCCATGTCGCTCGTGGCCTGGTGGTCGAGCCTCATGGTGATCACCGCCCTGATGCGCTCGGCCGCGGCGCAGGCCCAGCGGGAGGCGCAG
>JAEMRL010000505.1 GCA_016463385.1 Thermoleophilia bacterium | reverse complement strand
GCCCGGCGCGGTCGATCCGCGCCCCCATCCGGCTCCTGAATCGCGCGCGGCTCATGGGCCGAGGAGGTAGTCGATGACGGTCTGCTGATCGCGCTCCCACGCCTGCTTGTCCCGCGCCCGCTTGGCGACGGCGCGACGGCCGGCGGCGGTGGTCGTCCCGGGCACGGTGGGGATCGAGCTCTCGTCCAGCCCCGCCTTGGTCAGGCACCCGGGCTCGATCGGGACCCCGAAGGTCTCGCAGCTCAGGACCACCTTGACGGGCAGGTAGGCGCGCGCCGGATCGGTCTTCGCATCGGTGGGCCAGCGCTCGGAACGGGGGGTGCCGCCGTAGTAGCCGCCGCCCTTGACGGGGTCGCCGAGCACGGCCGGCATGAGCTCCCCCAGGATGAGGCTCAAGGTGTCGATGCCCTCGGTCGCGCGCGGGAGCAGGGAGAAGTCGGTGTTGGCGAGGACGCGGAACGAGGGCGCGCCCTTCTTGATCGATGTCCGCGACGCGTTGATCAGGCTCGTGACGTCCTTGAGCGCCGGGACGGCGGAGTCCGGGAAGCGGATCAGCGCGTCGGTCACGGCCTCGAGCTGCTCGGCGTTGCCCCCGACCTCGTCCGAGACCTCCCCGGCCGCCTGCAGCATCGTGCGCACCCCGCGCAGGGAGGACTCGGCCTTGCGCAGCGTCCGCGGCGCGCGGGCCAGCGCCTGGCGCAGGGAGGGCGCGGCGGCGGAGACCTCGGACGTGGTCGCGTCGATGTTGCGGATCGCCGCGTCGAGGTCGGCGCTGCGGCCCGCCACCTGGGAGGTGACCTTGCGGGCGTTGACCAGAGCGCGTTCGAGCGAGCGGTTCTGTCCCTTGAACTCGGCCAGCAGGTCGGTGCTCGCCTTCAGCCCCGGGCGCATCAGGAGGATCGTGTCGTTGAGGTCGGCTCCCCGCTCCTCCAGCGCGGCGGCGATCTCCATGACGTACATCTGGAAGCCGTTGCGGACCGCCGGGGTGACGGTGCTGAGCACGTCGTCGAGCCGCGGGCGCGCGATCGTCCGGCTGACGGGGATCGTCTCGCGCAGCGGGCGCGCGGACCGGCCGGGTGACAGGTCGAGGTAGGTGTCGCCCAGGAGGTCCTGCTGGCGGACGGCGACCGACGCGTCGGCCCCGAGCGCCGGCGCATCCTCATCGAGGTCGATGGTCACGACGGCCCGGCCCTCATCGGACAGCTCGAGGCGGTTGACCTTCCCCACGACGCCGCCGGACATGCGGACGCTCATCCCCTCCAGCAGCGGCCACCCGTCCTCGAACTCCGCCCGTACCTCGGTGCCGCCGACCTCCTTGCTCGAGGTGACGACGAGGACGACGGCCGCGAACGAGATCAGCGCGACGATGGCGAAGACCGACATGCGGACGAGGCCGGCGTTCATTCCAGGCCCTCGTCTCGCGACGCCGACTCTTCCGGGGTGATGACCGTGCGCGGGTCCACGCCTCCGGCGACGAAGGACGACGTGTAGTCGTCCCACGGCTCGCACGCGAGCTCGCCGGGCAGCCGGAGGAACGGGCGGCGCAGGAGCCCCGCGCCGCAGCCGGTGGCGAAGCGGCGCGGGACCTCGGTCCCCGTGCCGGTGAGCCGGAACCCGTGCCCGACCGCGTCAT
>JAEMRL010000144.1 GCA_016463385.1 Thermoleophilia bacterium | reverse complement strand
CGTCGCCGTCGACGAGCTGCCCGCCCTGGCATCGGGCAAGCCCGACCGCGCCGAGATCGCGCGGCTCGTCGCGGCGGCGCTGCCGACCGCCGCCCACCCGACCGAGGAGAGCGCATGACGCCTGACCCCGACCTGCTCGAGACCTGGAACTCCTGCGGCTACTACGGCCTGGTGGGGATGCGCGTCACGCACGCCGACCCCGACTCGGCGCAGCTGGAGATCGAGGTGACCGACGCGCACCTGCAGGCCTACGGCACCGCGCACGGCGGCATCGTCGCGGGCCTGATCGACGCGGCGATGGGCCTCGCGATCCTCGCCCGGCTGGGCGCCGGCCAGGGGTGCGCGACCGTCGAGATGAAGATGAACTTCGTCGCGCCGGCCATGCCCGGCGAGCTGATCGGCGTCGGCCGCGTGCTTCACCAGGGCCGACGGCTGGTCGTGGCCTCCGCCGAGGCCCGCGACGCCGACGGCGGGATGGTCGCGTGCGGGCAGGGCACCTTCCAGGCCTTCTCCACCGAGCCGCGGTCATGACCGACGCCACCCGCCTCGACGGCCGCGTGGCCGTCGTCACCGGCGGCGCCGGCGGCATCGGACGCGCGGTGGCGACCCTGCTCTGCGCGCGCGGGGCCCACGTGGTGCTGACCGACCGCGACCCGGCCCGCGACGCGGTCGCCGCCGCGCTCGGCCCCTCGGCGGAGGCCCTCGAGCACGACGTCACCGATCCCGGCGCGGCCGAGCGGGTCGCGGCGGCCGTGCTGGAGCGCCACGGGCGGATGGACGTGTGGATCAACGGCGCCGGCTGGGATCGCCCGGGGCTGTTCGCCGACTCCGACCCGGCGCGATGGGCCGAGATCATCGCCATCAACTACACCGGGGTCCTCGCCGGCTGCCGCGCCGCGCTGCCGGGGCTGCGGGCCGCGCCCGAGGGGGGCGCGATCGTCTCGATCAGCTCCGACACCGCCCGCGTGGGCGGCTGGGGCGAGGCGGTCTACGCGGGCGCCAAGGCCGCCGTGGTCGCCTTCTCCAAGTCGCTCGCGCGCGAGGTCGCGCGCGACGGGATCCGGGTCAACTGCGTCTCGCCGGCCGTCACCCGCACCCCGTTCGAGGAGCGGTTGCGCGAGGACCCGGTGGGCGCGCGGATCGTGGAGGGCGCCGTGAAGGCGACGCCCATGCGCCGGATGGGCCTGCCCGAGGAGGTGGCCGAGGCGGTCGCGTTCCTCGCCGCCCCGACGGCGGCCTTCATCACCGGACAGGTCCTGTCCGTCAACGGCGGCGTGGCCATGTGACCGGTCCCGGCGAGGTCGCAGTGGTGGATTCCCCCGATGGCGCGCCCGGTCCCGGCTGGTACGACCCCGTCGACGCCGCGCGACAGGGAATGGACGCCATGAGCCGATGGGCACCGACCCGCTACGCCGACCGCCGGGCCGCCGGGCGCGCCCTCGCGGCGCTGCTGGCGGCCGAGCAGGGCCCGCGGACCGTGGTGGTCGGGCTCGCCCGCGGCGGCGTGCCGGTGGCCGCGGAGGTCGCGGCGGCGCTCGGCGCGCCCCTCGACGTGGTGGTGGTGCGCAAGGTCGGCCACCCCCTGCAGCCCGAGCTCGCGCTCGGCGCGGTGACGGCCGGCGGCCCGGTCTCCCTACCCCCCGCGCGCGGGCTGCGCATGGCGCACCCGTCGGCGCCGGCCGTCGCGGCCGCCCAGCGGGAGGCGGCCGCCATCGAGGCCCGCCTGCGGACGGGGCACCCGCGGGTGCCGCTCGCCGGGGCGACGTGCGTGCTGGTGGACGACGGGCTCGCCACGGGGGCCAGCATGGAGGCCGCGGTCCGCTGGGCCCGTTCGCAGGGCGCCGAGCGCGTGGTGGTCGGCGTGCCGGTGGCCGCCGCATCGTCGGCCGAGGCTCTGCGGGCGGACGCCGACGCGGTGGTCAGCCCGGTCGAGACCGACGACCTCGGATCGGTCGGCGCCTGGTACCGCGACTTCAGCCAGGTGCCCGAGACGAGCGTGGCGGCCGACCTGCGCGCGGCGCGGGCCCCCGGCCGCCCGTGACGGCCGGTCTCACCGCGACCGGCGTGCTGATCCCCTCCGGGGGCGTGCGGCTGGTGGGCGATCTGGTCGCCGTGCCCGGGGCGGCGGGGACCGTCGTCTTCGCCCACGGGTCGGGCAGCAGCCGGCTCAGCCCCAACCGGCACGTCGCCGAGCGCCTGCGCGAGGGCGGCCTCTCGACGGTCCTCGTCGATCTGCTCGACGCGACCGAGGCCGCCGAGGATGTGGTCACCCGGCGCCTGCGATTCGACGTCCCCCTGCTCGTGGACCGGCTGACCGACGTGGTCGACTGGTCGCGCCGGCACGCGGGCGCGGGCGGCCTCGGCCTGTTCGGGGCATCGACCGGCGCGGCCGCGGCCCTCGCCATGGCGGCGCTCCACCCGGAGCGGGTGGACGCGGTGGTCTGCCGCGGGGGCCGGCCCGATCTGGCGTCGGAGCTGCTGGCCGAGGTGCGCGCGCCCACGCTGCTGGTCGTCGGCGGTGACGACGCGGCCGTGCTGGAGGTCAACCGCGACGCCCTCGCCCGGCTCGGAGGCCCGTGCGAGCTGCACGTCGTGCCCGGCGCCACGCACCTGTTCCCCGAGCCCGGCGCCCTCGACACGGTGGCCGCCGTCGCCCGAGACTGGTTCCTCGCGCATCTCGGGGCGCGGGCCATCCCCACCAAGGAGGCATGACGTGGACATCCCGACCGCAGTCGACCTCGCCGCCGAGCGCGGCCGCCGGGCGCTGGAGGACGCGCTGCCGCCGTCACTGCTCCCCCTGCCCCACATCGCGGTGACGGCCGAGGCATGGGAGGAGGAGCGGCACGTCCGCGTCCGTGGCGACGCGATCGACGCGGTGCACCGCGGGTCGGAGGCGTGGTGGGCCGTGGTGGTGCGCGAGTCGAACACGGTCGCTCCGGGCGCCGTGCGGCTCATCCCGGTGCCGGAGATCCGCTGCGAGTCGTCGTCGGGGCGCCGCGGCGGCTGACCGGCGGGACGTGACCCGGCGCCGGCGCGTCCGCAAGCGCCGGCGCCGGGTCGGCCGACCCCGGGAGGACCTCCTCAGCCCTCGGGATCGACCAGCTCGGCCAGCTCGTGGCCGTACTCGTGCCGGAGGCGGGTGACGAGGGCGCGGTCGTCCTCGTCGAGCGACCCGCCGGCCGCGATGCGATCGACGATGTCGGCCAGGCGGTGCGCGACGGCGGGCACCTCGCGCCCGACGACCAGCGCGCGCATCTCGGAGACCTCCAGCGCCGTGGGAGCGGGGGCGCTCATCGCGACACCCCCCGCGCATCCCGGGTGAACAGGCGCAGGACGTGACCGAGGCCACCGACCGGGTAGAGGCCCATCAGAACGATCATCTCCACACCTCCTCCCATATTCGACGCATCGATCGTCGCGCCGTCGCGGGGCCGCGACATCGGCGGGCGCCCGCAGCGCCGGCGCGGTTTCCCCGCAGGCGGGGCAGGCCCCGCAGTGTCCCGCCGTGCGTGGGCGGCATCAGCTGCCCGAGGGCACCGGGTACTCGGCGCCGCACCACTCGCAGTGCGTGATCGGCTCGACCGGGTCCGCCGGCGCGGACTCCTCGGGGGCATCGGGCTTCGCGCCGCACTCGGTGCAGCGCCCGGTCCGGACGACCAGTCCGACGTCAGACATCGTCATCGCTCCTCCCTCTCCACCCGCGGGCCGGGTCCGGGGCCCATGCTCGGGGGCCCCGGAGCCCGGCGCATCCGGGGGTCTCCCCGCCACGCTTCGGCCTGTCCGCACCCGCCGCGGGACCTCACTGCACCGTGATGTGCTCCACCGCCGAGTCGGAGCCCGGGTAGTGGAGCGAGACACGGCCGGTGTCCTGCCAGCGCACCAGGTAGGGCGGGCCGCCGTCGGCGCCGCGCACCTCCAGCACCTCGGCGTCGCGGGGGCGCTCGCCCTGGCGGTGCGGGGCGATCACCAGGCGGTCGCCCGCGCTCACCGCCGCCCTCTCGGGCCGCGGCGGCGGCTCATGCCCCTCGGCCCCCGCCGCCAGAGCCCGCGCGACGTCGAGCGCCGACAGGATGCCGACCGGCTCGTCGGCGCCCTCGTCGGCCACGAGCAGATGGGCGGTGCGGTACTCGGCCATCATCGCGGCCGCCGCGGCGAGGGTCTCGTCCGGGCGGATCACGACCTGCGGGGAGGCCGCCACCGAGCCCGCCTCGCAGGCGGGCAGGCCGACACCCCACGGCACGGCGGTGACCAGGTCGAGGTCGGACAGGACGCCCCAGCGCCGGTGGGCCGGCGCGGCGTCGGGCGAGGGCGGCTGGAGTACGACGACGCTGTGGATCCGGTGGTGCGCCATCAGCTCCGCGACCTCCTCGATCGGGACGTCGGGAGTGCAGGTGACGATGGGCGTTGTCATCGCGTCGCGCACGTTCACCGCGCGCAGGCCGCGTGTGGGTCGAGGCCCCCGGGTGGGCATGTCCGCCTCCTCTGGCGTGTCCCCTCCGACACTCGCCCCGGGCCGGCCGGGCGGCATCGGGGCGCGCTCTGAGGGCGCCGTCGGTAGTAGGCCGCACCCGGCCCGGCACCGGGTGCGGCGCGGCGCTCAGCCGGCCTCCGGGCCCTCCGGGACGGCGGGCGGACGCACCAGCAGCACCGGGCAGGGCGCGTGGTAGGCGACATAGGACGCGAAGCCGCCGAGCAGGGTGCGCTCGACGAACCCGCGGTGCGCCGCCGCCACGATCAGGTCGATGCCGTTCGCCCCGGCCCACTGGCACACGGCACGCGGCGGGTAGCCGTCGAGCACCACGGGCACGGCGCCCGGGGTCCGCGCGACCCGCTCGGCGAGCCACTCGGCCGCCCGGTCCTCGAGCACCCCGGGCGGGTCCGAGTAGTACGAGAAGGGGCCGGCCAGTGAGGTGTGCGCGGGCCCGACCACGGTCACCAGGTGGAGCTCCCCGTGCGAGGCGTCGCGCAGGGCGACCGCCTCGGCGATGACGTGCTCCGAGGCGGGATCGGCCGAGATGCAGCAGGCGATCGATCGGTACGGGGCGGGCACGGGATCCTCCCTCGTGGGGGCCGGTGATGCGACACCGATGCTCCCCCATCCCGACCCGGGGCGCCATCGGGGCGTTGCCGGCGGCGCGTGTGGCGAACCCGCACGGCGGCACCGGGCACCGACCGTTGACGCGACACGGGGGCGCGGGTCTAGCCTGGAGGCATGACCACGCAGTCACCGCGTTCGGGGACGATGGGCGGAGGGCGGATCGTCCTACTGGTCGTCGGCTGCCTGCTGGCCCTGGTCGGCCTCGGCCTGGCCGTGGGCGGTGGCGGCCTGCTGTGGGCCCACACAAGCCTGCGCGACGACGACGGCTACTTCACCAGCGACCCCGAGACCTACCGCACGGCGGGCTACGCCATCACCTCCGCCGAGGTGGACCTCGGCGCCGATCCCGACGACGCCGACTGGGTCGACGACATCGGCGACCTCGCCCGCGTGCGCGTCACCGCGTCCCCGGCCCCCGGCGCCGGCCCGCTCTTCGTCGGCATCGGCCCTCGGGCCGACGTCGAGGCGTACCTGCGCGGCGTGCCGCGCAGCGAGGTGCGCGAGGTGGATCTCGACCCGTTCCGCGTGGAGTACGACGAGGTGTCCGGCCCGAGCACCCCGGCCCCGCCGGCCGGCCAGGGCTTCTGGGTCGCGCGCGGCACCGGCGCCGGCACGCAGGTGCTCGAGTGGGACGTCCGGGGCGGGAGCTGGACGCTGGTCGTGATGGACGCCGTCGCGGCGCGCGGGGTGGTCGCCGACGTGGGCCTCGGCATCCGCGTCGACGTCCTGCTGCCGATCGCCGTCGGGCTGCTCGTCGCCGGCGGCGTGCTGCTGATCGGCGGCGCGCTGATGATCGTCCTGGGCGCCCGCGGCCGGCCCCGCGACGGATCCCCCGCACCTGCCGAGGCCGACGCGCGCTCCCCCATGACCCCACCGGAAGGCACCCCGTGACCGCCCTGGCCCGACTCCTGCCCGAGCCCGCCCTGGTGGAGATCGACGCCATCGAGGTCGCCGCCGGTCCCGAGGTGGCCTGGGAGCGCGTGCGCCACGGCGACCTGGGCGGGTCGGCGCTCATCCGGGCCCTGTTCGCGCTGCGCACGCTGCCCGACCGGCTGCGCGGCGAGGCGCCCGAGACGCGCCTGCGGATCGACGACCTCGTCTCCACGCCCGCGGAGCCCGGTTTCTCGATCCTGGTCGACGACCCGCCCAGATCGCCGTGGCGGACGCGCTGCCACGCCGCCTCGGGGTGCGCATCGACCTCGATGGCGTCGATCTCCACCAGCCCGGGGTCGGGCAGCAGCCGGGCCAGTGCGGTCATGGCGTCCCTCCGTCGGGAGTGGTGACGGCCGGTGTGCCGCCGCCTGCGGGCGGCGTCCCGTCGCCGCCCTCGCGCCGTCGGCGGGCCCCCAGCACG
>JAEMRL010000143.1 GCA_016463385.1 Thermoleophilia bacterium | reverse complement strand
CACCACTCCGAGGACTGCCTGTCGGCGCGCTCGCTGCTGGCCCTGCGGGCCGAGGGCCTCGTGCCGGCGATCGTCCGGACCATCCACCACATCGACGACTTCGCCAGCCCGGTGCTGGCCGAGTGCCAGCGGGCCTCGATCGAGGACGTCGATCACCGCATCTGCGTCAGCCGCCACTGGGCCACCGTGCTGGCCGACGAGCACGGTGTCGACGCGGAGGTGATCCCGAACGGGGTCGACGGCGCCCGCTTCGCCGGGTGCCCGCTCGACCGCGCGACGGCCGGGGCGGCGATGGGCTGGGGCGATCGGCCGGTGGTGCTCGCCGTCGGGGGGATCGAGCCGCGCAAGGGCAGCCGCGCGCTGCTCGCCGCCTTCGCCCGGGCGCGCGAGCGGATCGGCGCCGGAGCGCTCCTGGCGATCGCCGGCGGGGAGACGCTGTTCGACTACGCCGACTACCGCTCGGCCTGGGAGGACGACGCCGCCGCCCTCGGCCTTCGGGTGCAGCGCGGCCCGGCCCCGCCGCAGGGGTGCGACGTCGCCGTGCTCGGCCCGATCCCCGACGACGACATGCCGGCCCTCTTCCGCGGCGCGGACCTGCTGGCCTTCCCCTCCGAGCGCGAGGGCTTCGGCCTGGTGGTGCTCGAGGCGCAGGCGGCGGGCCTGCCCGTCGTGGTGAGCGACCTGCCGGTGCTGCGGGAGTTCCTCGCCGACGGCCGCGACTGCCGCATGACCGCGGTGGGCGACGTGGAGGCCCTCGCCGGCGCGCTGGCCGAGGTGATGCGCGACGAGGCGCTGCGCGCGCGGCTCGCCGAGGGGGGCCGCGCCACGGCGGACCGATTCACCTGGGGGGCCGCCGCGGCCGCCCACGAGGCCGTCTACGAGAGGATCCTGATGCCCCGATGAGCGAGCGCGACGCCCACGAGTACGCGGTCTGGAGCGCCGAGTGGACCGGAGGCCTCTCCAGCGCGATCACCGGCCGCGGCCACGCTCTGACGGCCGACGAGCCGCCGCAGTACGGCGGTGCGGACACGGGCCCGATGCCGACGGAGCTGCTGGTGGCCGCGCTCGCATCCTGCTTCTGCCTCGCCGTCGTCTGGGCGGCGGGCAAGAAGCGCATCACGATCGCCGACCTGCGCGTCGACGTGCGTCCCGAGCGGGCCGGCGACGAGCCGCGCCATGGCGCCTACGACGTCTGGATCCACTCCTCGACCCCGTCCGCCGAGCTCGCCCCGGCGGTCGAGCTGGCCAAGCGCTTCTGCTGGGTCACCAACACCATCTCGCACCCCCCGGAGGTGCGTTACCACCTCGGCGAGGGCCTGTAATAGCCTCATCAGCCTCGCCGGATCCGATCCCCGAACCAAGGACACACATGGCTCAGCGCATCTGCGTCATCGGCGGCGGAGCCGCGGGTATCAGCGCCGCCTCAATGGCCAAGCGCACCAACCCCGAGGCGACCGTCGTCGTCTGCACCGAGTTCGAGGACGTCGCCTATTCGCCCTGCGGCATCCCCTACGTTCTCGGCCGTGAGATCCCCGACTTCGAGCGCCTCTTCCTCGCCGGCCCCGAGAACTACGAGCAGGCCGGCATCGACCTGCGCCGGGAGACCGTCGTCACGGAGATCGACGCGGCCAACCAGACGATGACCGCCAACGGCCAGGTCGTCCCCTGGGACACGCTGATCATCTGCTCGGGCTGGAACTACCTGCTCCCGGACGTGCCGGGCAACGACCTCGAGGGCCTGACCTTCGTCAAGAACATCCGGCGCGGCATCGAGCTGAACGAGACGCTGAATGACGTGAAGAAGGCCGTCGTGCTCGAGGCCGGCCCCCTCGGCGTGGAGATGCTGACCGCGCTCGCGCACCGGGGCATCGAGACCCACCTCGTCGACGAGAACGCCTGGCTGCTGGCGCAGGTCGCCGACCCGGAGATCGCCGAGCCGGTGCAGGAGAGCCTCAAGGAGCTCGGCTGCCACCTGCACTTCGGCACGGCGCTGAAGAGCTTCGTCGGCAGCAACGGCAAGCTCACGGGCGTCGAGACCAGCGAGGGGATCATCGACGCGGACATCTGCGTCATCGCCACGCACAAGGAGCCCGAGACCACGCTCGGCCGCTCGATCGGCCTGAAGCTCGGCTCCACCGGCGCCTTCGCGGTGGACGAGCGGATGCAGACCTCGATGGCCAACGTCTTCGCCGCGGGCGACTGCGTCGAGGTGCCGCAGAACCTGACCGGCGTCGCCGTGCAGGGCCTCACCGGCTCGCACGCGATGCAGCAGGGCCGTGTCGCCGGCGCCAACGCGGGAGGCGGCCGGCGCGTCTACGACCCGGTCAACATCCCCTGGGGCATGGTGGGCGGGCAGATCCAGATCGGCGGCGCGAGCTTCGGCGAGAGCCTCGCCACCTCGCTCGGCATCCCCTACGTGCTCGGTGTCGCCAACGGCATCAGCCGGGCGCGGTACTTCCCGGGGGTCCAGCAGGTGCGGGTGAAGCTGCTCGCCGAGCCCGGCACGGGGAAGCTGATCGGCGGCCAGTTCGTCGGCGGCGAGGGCATCAAGGAGCGCGCCGACTTCCTCGCGTTCGCTCTCAAGCGCGGAGCGACCCTCGAGGACCTGGCGTGGATGGAGAACGTCTACTCCCCGCCGATCGGCGCGCTCTACGAGCCGCTCTCGGTCGCCGCCCAGAACGGCATGGCGAACCTCTGATCATGGGACACGGACCCGAGATCCCCGAGCACCTGACCGAGTACTTCGGCCACGACAAGGTGGCCCATCGCGGCCGCGGTGGCCTGCCCGCCGCTCCGCCGGCGCCCCCCGGCTCCACCGCCCGGAAGGCGGGGGAGAACGCCGTGGCCGACGGGCTCGCCAAGGCCGGGACGCCCGGCCGCCGCCCCGGCGACCACCCGGCGGCCCTGCCGCCGAAGCCGACGCTCTCGCGCACGATGCGCTCGGGCGGCGAAACGGCGCTGATGCAGGCATCGCAGCGCCGCTTCGGCGCGGTGACCGGGGCGCCGGCGCCGCATGGGTCGGCCGGATGGTTCTGGAGGAGCGTCTTCGCCCCGGTCTACTCGGCCATCCCGTGGAGCATCAAGAAGCGGATGGTCACGATGACCTCGGGCGTGAAGGGCTGGAAGAAGAGCTGACGCACGAAAGGGGCGCCGGCATCCGCCGGCGCCCCGTCGCGCGTCCGCCCCTAGTGCATGCGGGGGTCGAGGTAGAGGTCGTCGATCCGCAGGGCGCTGTTGGACGGTGCGGTGACGCTGATCTGGATGGAGCCCCAGCCACTCGCGTCCACGGCGATCTTGTTGGTGCGCACCCGCATCTCCGCCGTCGGGTTCCACCCAGCGGTCGCGACGAAGGAGCCGCTGCCCTTGTACTTGTTGCCCGACGCGTCGAGGTAGGACACCCCGACCCCGGCGGTGCCGGCACCCGCCGCGAGCGCCTTCGCGAAGAACCGGAAGGTGGGCGTGCTGGCGTTCGCGCAGATGGGCGGGCTCGTGGCCGTCGATCCGGCGCTGAGCTCGAGCGAGGCCGTGTCGGCGACGGGGCCTCCGGCATAGCCCGCGTCGGCCACGACCTTGGCCGAGCCGGTGATCGTCCACCCGTCGATGGCACCCTCGAAGGAGCCCTGGGGCGTGAGGAAGTAGAGGTTCGCGTCGCCGAAGGGCAGGAAGACCTGGGAGTAGCTGAGCGTTGAGCACGCCGAGGTGGAGGGAAGCACGGTCTTGGCCACGGCGGCCTGCTTGGCCGAGGCCAGCGGCGCGGCGACGGCGAGGGCGGCGGCGCCGATGGCGGCGAGGCCGATGATCCGATTCTTGAGCGACAAAGGAATCCTTTCCTCCGGTGCGGGTGCGTTCCGACACGGTCTTCATCGGCGGCCCGCGCCCACGCACCCGGCGCCCTAGAGGGACCTCTAGGCGAGGGCGGTCGCCGCAGGCGTCAAGCGCGGCACCGCCGGAGTCGATCCACCATGGGTGAAGCGACTCCTGACGCGATGGTCCCGGCCGGCCGCCGGTGGCGCCGAGCAGCCCTCCCCTCCTCCGATGACCCGCCGCGAGCGGGTCGCCGAGGCCACGGTCGGGGGCGGCTTCGTCGCGGCCGCCGCGCTCGTGGCGGCGATGGTCCCCTTCGACCACCCCGTCGAGGTCGTCCCGATCCTGCTCGCGCTCGCCGCGCTCGCCGTCGCCTCGCGCGTGCGCTTCCCGGTGCACGAGGGGTTCACCGTCCCGATCGTCCTCGTCTTCGTCCCGGTGCTCTTCCTCATCCCGCTGCCGCTCGTCGCCCCCGTGACGGCGCTCGCCCTGATGCTGGGGGGCCTGCCCGACGTCCTGCGGGGCAGGGTCCCGCCATCGCGGCTCCTCTTCGCCGCCGCGAACTCGTGGTTCGCCATCGGCCCGATCGTCGTGCTCGCCCTCGCGGATGCGACCGACGCGCAGACGACGCCGGTCCTCGTATTCGTCGCGGCCCTCGCAGCGCAGTTCGCGACCGACCTGGGCGCCTCCGCCGTGCGTGAGCGGATCATCCGAGGGGCGACTCTGCGCGAGCAGATCGACGATGTCGTCTGGGTGTACGCGGTGGACGCGGCGCTCGCCCCGATCGGCCTGCTGGCAGCCCTGATCAGCCCGGATCCCCACTACTCGATCCTGCTGCTGCTGCCCCTTCTCGGCCTGCTCCGCCTCTTCGCCACCGAGCGCCGGCAGCGCTTCGAGAGCATCTCCGAGCTCAGCTCCGCCTACCGCGGTACGGCCCTCGTGCTGGCGGACGTGGTCGAGGCCGACGACACCTACACGGGGCAGCACTGCAAGGACGTCGTCGAGCTGTCGCTGGCCGTGGCGGACAGGATGGGCCTCAGCGCCGAGCAGCGCCGCAACGTGGAGTTCGGCGCCCTGCTGCACGACGTCGGCAAGGTCGCGATCCCCAAGGAGATCATCAACAAGGCCGGTCCGCTCGACGACTCCGAGTGGGAGGTCATCAAGACGCACACGATCGAGGGCCACCGGATGCTCGACCAGGTGGGCGGCATCATGCGCGCGGTCGGCCTCGTGGTGCGGGCGTCGCACGAGCGCTGGGACGGGGGCGGCTACCCGGACGGGCTCGCCGGCGAGGAGATCCCCGTGGAAGCGCGGATCGTGTCCTGCTGCGACACCTTCAGCGCCATGACCACCACGCGCAGTTACCGCAGGGCGATGTCCGAGGAGGACGCGATCGCCGAGCTGCGCGCGTCCGCCGGCACCCAGCTCGACCCCGTCGTCGTGGACGTCCTCATCGGCTGCATCGAGGCCGAGACCGCCACGCGGACCGTCCCGGTGCCGGTGCCGTCATCGCCCACGTCCCACGAGCTGAGCGCCGAACCGGCCTGAGTACGGAGGCGGCGCTCAGTCCTGCGGTTCCGGCGGGTGCACGATGAAGGCGCTCGGCGGCAGACCGGGCCCGGCGAGGCCCGTGTCGACGACGTATTCCCTCCCGTCGCTCTCATCGCGAAGATGCACGACATGGCACGGAAGACCGATCTCCGATCGCTCGGAGTAGCCGAGCAGGGTGAACTCGGTCTCGACCGCGCCGCGGTGGCGGGTGAGGCGGCAGGCGCCGAGCCCCAGATCGTGGCGGTGCTGCACCACGAAGGGGCCGTGGGGGACGGTCTGGCGGACGCGGGCGCCGGGTTCGGGCCGCAGCCAGTCGTGGTCGATGCCCTGGTGGTCTCGGCCGCCGTCGCCCGCCTGCTCGGGCCCGCCGCTCCCCACCGGCTGCGGGTCCTCGGCTCCGGGCGCGGGGCCGTTCACCTCGACCTCGGCGGCGTCGTGGTGACGCTGACGGGCCCCGGTGTGCCCTGGATGCCCAACGGCATCGCCGTCGCGGCGCTGCCGGAGGTGCCCGCCGTGCGGTGGGACGCCGTCGCGCCGCCCCTCTGGGATCCGGTGGTCGCGCCCCTGGAGGGGGGCCGCGCGGCCGTCACGGCCTTCGCGCGCTGGCTCACGGCCCGTGTGGCCCCGCCCGGGGTGGCGCTGGAGGGCGCCGGGGACCGCCTCGTGGGGCGCGGCGCGGGATTGACCCCCGAGGGCGACGACATCCTCGGCGGCGCGGCCATCGGCCTCCGTGCGCTCGGCCCGGCGGCGGGCCTCGCCACCGGGCGCATCGACGCGCTCGCCGGCGCGCTCTGCCCCGCCGACGTGCGCCGCCGCACGGGGGCCCTGTCGGCCACCCTGCTCGAGCTGGCGGCCGTCGGCGCGGCCCCCGAGCCGGTCCTGCGGCTGCTCGGGACGGGAGATCGTCCGGAGGCGCTCGCGGATCTCCGCCGGCTGGGGGCGTCCACCGGCGGGGCGATCGCGGCAGGGATCGCGCTGGCGGCCGAGTACGTGTTGAGCGCCACCGGCGAAGGGTAACGCGGGAACCGTCCGCCGACCCGGGGGCATCGTCCCAGCGCCCCGCTGCCGATAACGTGCCGGGGCGCCGCCGCCCCCTCCCCATG
>JAEMRL010000142.1 GCA_016463385.1 Thermoleophilia bacterium | reverse complement strand
TGATGTCGGCGGGCGACTCCGACATCGAGCTGCAGAAGAGCAACATCCTGCTGCTGGGCCCCACCGGCTGCGGCAAGACGCTGCTGGCGCAGACGCTCGCGCGCATCCTCAACGTGCCCTTCGCGATCGCCGACGCCACCGCGCTCACCGAGGCCGGCTACGTGGGCGAGGACGTCGAGAACATCCTCCTCAAGCTGATCCAGGCCGCCGACTTCGACGTGAAGAAGGCCGAGACCGGGATCATCTACATCGACGAGGTCGACAAGATCGCGCGCAAGGCCGACAACCCGTCGATCACGCGCGACGTGTCGGGCGAGGGCGTGCAGCAGGCGCTGCTGAAGATCCTGGAGGGCACCGTCGCCTCGGTGCCGCCGCAGGGGGGCCGCAAGCACCCCCACCAGGAGTTCCTCACGATCGACACCACCAACGTGTTGTTCATCTGCGGCGGGGCCTTCGCCAACCTCGAGAAGATCATCGAGCGGCGCACCGGCCACAAGGGCGTGGGCTTCGCGGCCGAGGTGCACAGCCGCCACGACCACGACCCGCACGACGCCTTCAGCGAGGTGCTCCCCGAGGACCTCATGAACTACGGGCTGATCCCGGAGTTCATCGGCCGCCTGCCGGTCATCTCGGCGGTCCACCAGCTCTCGCGCGACGACCTGGTGCAGATCCTGACCGAGCCCAAGAACGCGCTGGTGCGCCAGTACCGCCGCTTCTTCCAGTTCGACGAGGTCGACCTGGTCTTCGCCGACGACTCGCTCAACGCGATCGCCGACAAGGCGCTCGAGCGCGAGACCGGCGCCCGCGGCCTGCGCTCGATCATGGAGGCGGCCCTCCTCAACGTCATGTTCGAGCTCCCCTCGCGCGAGGACGTGCGCAAGTGCGTGGTGACGAAGGAGACCATCGAGAAGGGCCTTCCGCCGACCCTCGTCACCGAGGCGCCCGAGCGGGCCGCCGAGGCGGGCGGGGAGTCCGCATAGCTTTCTCGCGTGGGTGAGCCCGTGGTGAAGCCCGCCGGCCGGTTCGACCCCGCTGAGGTCGAGCCGCGCTGGACCCGCGCCTGGAGGGAGGCCGGCGTCGGCCACGCCGACCCGGGCGGCGACGCCCCGGGCTTCGCGATCGCGATCCCGCCGCCCAACATCACGGGCGCGCTCCACATCGGTCACGCGCTCAACAACACCATCCAGGACCTGCTGATCCGCACCCGGCGCATGGCGGGCGACGAGACCATGTGGATCTGCGGCACCGACCACGCCGGCATCGCCACCCAGGCGGTCGTCGAGAAGGCGCTGGCCGCCGAGGGCATCAGCCGGAAGGAGCTCGGCCGCGAGGAGTTCGTGCGGCGGGTCTGGGACTGGAAGGACCACTCGGGCGGCACCATCATCGGCCAGCTGAGCCGGATGGGCTGCACGCTCGACTACGCGCGCGAGCGCTTCACGATGGACGACGCCTACGCCGACGCGGTGCTGCACGTCTTCGTGGACCTGTACGAGAAGGGCCACATCTACCGCGACCGGTACATGGTCAACTGGGACCCGGGCCTCGGCTCGGCCATCTCCGACCTCGAGGTCGAGGAGCGCGAGGCCACCGACACGCTGGTGTCGATCGCCTATCCGCTGAGCGACGGCTCGGGCGAGATCGTCGTCGCCACGGTCCGGCCCGAGACGATGCTCGGCGACACCGCGGTCGCCGTGAACCCCTCCGACGAGCGCTACCGCGACCTGATCGGGCGCACCGTCACCCTGCCGCTCGTGGGGCGGGAGATCCCCATCGTGGGCGACGACTACGTGCAGGTCGACTTCGGCACCGGCGCGCTCAAGGTGACGCCGGCACACGACGCCAACGACTTCGAGATCGGCCGCCGGCACGACCTCGAGGCGATCAACGTGATCGGCGAGGACGGGCGCATGACCGCCGCCGCCGGCGACGCCTACGCGGGCCTCACGCCGGCCGAGTGCCAGGCGAAGGTCGTCACCGACCTGCGGGCGCAGGGGCTGATCCGGGCCGAGGAGCCCTACACCCACACGGTGCCCTTCTCGCAGCGCTCGGGCGCCCGCGTCGAGCCCCTGGTCTCGCTGCAGTGGTTCTGCGACATGACCCGCCTGGCCCAGCCCGCCATCGCGGCGGTGGAGGAGGGCCGGGTGCGCTTCACCCCGGCCAAGTGGGGCGAGGTCTACCTCACCTGGATGCGCGAGATCCGCCCCTGGTGCGTGTCGCGTCAGCTCTGGTGGGGGCACCAGCTCCCGGTCTACTACAAGGGCGACGCGGTCTACGTCGGAAAGACCGCCCCCGAGGGCGAGGGCTGGACGCGCGACGAGGACGTGCTCGACACCTGGTTCAGCTCGGCGCTGTGGCCCTTCGCCACGCTCGGCTGGCCCGCCGAGACCCCGGAGCTCGCGAAGTTCTACCCGACGCAGGTCCTCTCGACCGCGCGCGACATCATCTTCCTCTGGGTCGCGCGCATGGTGATGATGGGCATCGAGTACACCGGCACCGAGCCCTTCTCGGAGGTCTACATCCACCCGGTGGTGCAGGCCGCCGACGGCCGCCGCATGAGCAAGTCGCTCGGCACGGGCGTGGACCCGATGGACATCATCGAGACCTCCGGGGCCGACGCGCTGCGCTTCGGGATGATGATGATGTCGAGCACGCAGGACGTGCGCTTCAGCGCCGACCGCATCGACCAGGGCCGCCAGCTCGTCACCAAGCTCTGGAACGCCGCCCGCCTGGTGGTCGACCGCGGCGGCCGCGCGGGCCTCGACACGCCCGCCCCCGAGTCGCTCGCCGACCGCTGGATCGCCTCGCGCATCACCGCCGCCATCGAGCAGTCGCGCGAGCTCGTCGAGGGCTTCCAGCTCTCGGCGCTGGCCGACCTCGTCTACCACCTGGTCTTCGACGACTACTGCGACTGGTACCTCGAGCTGCTGAAGGCCGGCGAGGCGACCCCGGAGATCGCCGGCGACGCCCTCGAGCAGCTGCTGGCGCTGGCCCACCCGATGATGCCCTTCGTCACCGAGGAGTGCTGGTCGCGCACGCCCGGCGCCCGCGGGCTGATGGCGACCCACGCCCCGCCGCGGCCCCCGGGCCCGCGCGACGAGGCCGCCGAGGCCGAGATGGCGCAGGTGCAGGAGGTCGTCACCGCGCTGCGCGCCTACCGCTCGTCGCGCAACCTGCCCCCGCGGACGCCGCTGCTGATGTCGCCCGCCCCGCATCCGTCGGTGGCCGCGCTCGACGCCGTCTCCGAGGCGCCCGCCGACGCGGTGCCGACCCTGGTCGCCAGCCTGCTGGCCGACGGCCGCTCGATCCTGCTCGGCACCACGGCCGAGGACGTCGACCCCGAGGTCGAGCGCGCCCGCCTCGCCGACGAGCTGGCGACGGCCACCAGCGAGGCCGAGCGCGCGCGCCGCAAGCTCGCCGACACACGCTTCGTCGAGAGGGCCCCGGCCCATCTCGTGGATGCCGAGCGCGACAAGGCTGCGCGCTACGAGGCCGAGCGCGACGCGCTGGCCGCACGCATCGCCGCCCTGGGGTGATCGTGGGGGAGGCGCGGCGGTGGATCGCCGAGCTCGAGATCCTCGGCATGCGCTTCGGGCTCGAGCGCATGAGCGCGCTGCTCGCGGCGCTCGACAGCCCCGAGCGGATCGCGCCGGCGCTCCACGTGGTCGGCACCAACGGCAAGTCCTCGACCGCCCGGCTGGCCTCGGCGGCGCTGGCGGGGGAGGGCCTGCGCGTCGGCACCTACCTGTCGCCGCACGTCACCGACTGGCCCGAGCGCATCCAGATCCAGGGGGCGCCCATCTCCGACGATGCCTTCGCCGCCGCCGCCTCCGAGGTGCGCGCCGCCGTCGAGGCGCTCCCCCTGCCCGAGGGCGATGTGATCACACAGTTCGAGGCCCTCACCGCGATCGCCTTCGTGTCGTTCCGTGCCGCCGCGGTGGACGTCGCCGTGGTCGAGGCCGGCCTCGGGGGCCGCTACGACGCCACCAACGTGCTGCAGCCCCGGGCGGCGGTGGCGCTCACCAACATCGCCCTCGAGCACACCGAGCTGCTCGGCGACACCGAGGCCGCGATCGCGGCCGAGAAGCTCGCGGTCTGCGCCGACGGCTCCGACCGCCTGGTGGTGGGGCGGCTCAGCGGGGCCGCGGAGGCGGCGGTGGAGGCCGAGTGCGCGCGCCGCGGCCTGCGCCCGCTCCGCTACGGCGCGGGCCTGTCGGCCCGTGAGGTGGAGGGCGCGGTCGAGGTCGTGACCCCCCGCGCGACCTACGCCGGGCTCGCTCTGCCGCTGCTCGGCGGGTTCCAGCGCGACAACCTCGCCCTTGCCGTCGCGGGCGCCGAGATGGTCCTCGGGCGCGCCCTCGACCCGGCGCGGCTGCGCGACGCGATCTCCGCCGTGGCGGTGCCCGGCCGCCTCGAGCTCTTCCCGGGGGCGCCCGCGGTGGTGCTCGACGGGGCCCACAACCCGGCCGGCATGGACGCGATGGTCGCCGCGCTGCCCGAGGTTCTCGCCGGGCGCCGGCCGGTGGTGGCGGTGGTGTCGATCCTCGGCGACAAGGACGCCGCGGCCATGATCACCGCGCTCGCCGGCGTCGCCGACCGGGTGGTCGCCACCCGGTCGAGCCATGCCCGGGCGGTCCCCTCCGAGGCGCTCGCGGCCGTCGCCCGGGGGCTCGGGCGCCCGGCCGAGGCGGTCGATCCGCCCGCCGCCGCGCTCGCCGTCGCGCGCGAGGCCGCGGGCCCGGACGGCGTCGTCGTGGTGGCCGGATCGCTCTACCTGCTGGCCGACCTCAGAGGTTCCGTCGCGGCCGGCGGCGGGAACCCCCCTGCTAGACTCGCGCGCGCCCGGAAGGGCATCGATGTCCCCGAGGCGAAGTAGACCGTCATGTCCATAGGCATCAGCGTCATCGGTCTGCTCACCGCCCAGGCGTCGGGCACGACCTCGTCCGAGACGAGCGACCCGTTCGAGTCGATCTCCAGCTTCTTCGACTCCGGTCTGTGGGGATTGATCACGGTTCTGCTGCGCGTCTTCGTCGTGCTCCTGTGGGTCGCCCTGGCCTACTGGACCTACCAGGACGCGCGCCGGCGCATCCAGGCACCCGGCCTCGTCGCCGCCTGCGTCGCGCTCTCGGTGCTGATCCCCTTCCTCGGGTCGATCATCTATCTCATCGTGCGCCCGCCGGAGTACCTCGACGAGGCGCGCGAGCGCGAGCTGGAGCTGCTCGCCCTCGAGCAGCGGCTCGGCGAGCTCGGCGACTCCGAGGGCCAGCAGATCGTCGGGCGGATGCTCGCCCGCGAGGGCATGGTGAGCGGCGACCCGGCCAGCATGCAGCGCGCGCTGCGCCAGGCCGGGGTGGCGTCGGCGGACGACGTCCGCGACATCGACCAGCGCCTCACCGAGCTCGAGTTCCGCATCCGCCTGTTCGACCGGACGGGCTCGGCGCGCGCCGCCGAGGCGCCCGTCGAGGGCCGTCCGGCCCGGCAGCGCGAGTTGCCCAAGCCCGCCGCCGACGGCGGCGACACCGGCCGCACCGGCCGGTGGAGGAGACCACGTGACCAGGAGTCGTATGACTGAGCGTTCGTTCGTGATGGTGAAGCCCGACGGGGTCTATGCGGGGCTCAGCGGGGAGATCCTCACCCGCATCGAGCGCCGGGGCCTGAACGTCATCGCCGTCCGCAAGATCATCATGGACCGGGCCGCCGCCGAGGAGCACTACGGCGAGCACCGCGAGCGCCCGTTCTTCGGCGAGCTGGTCGACTTCATCACCTCGGGGCCGGTCTTCATGATCGCCGTCGAGGGCGAGGGCGCGATCGTCGCCCTGCGCACGATGATGGGCCCGACCAACCCGCTCGACGCGCAGCCCGGCACGATCCGGGGCGACTTCGCCCTCGAGGTCGGCCAGAACGTGATCCACGGCTCCGACAGCCCGGAGTCGGGCGCCCGCGAGCTGGCGCTGCACTTCCCCGAACTGGGGTGATCCTCCTCGCGTCGGGCTCGCCGCAGCGGCGGGCGCTGCTCGGCGCGCTCGGGGTGGAGTTCGAGGTCGTGGTGTCGGGCGTCGACGAGGGGGAGGACCCCCTCGCCAACGCCCGCGCCAAGGCCGAGGAGGTGGCCGGCCGCCGCGGCGTGCCGGCCGGGGGCGCCGTGCTCGGGGCCGACACCGAGGTGATCCTCGACGGGCGCGTCTTCGGTAAGCCCGCCGACCGCGCCTCCGCCGCCGAGATGCTCGGCGCCCTCTCCGGCCGCCCGCACGTCGTGCGCACGGCGGTCTGCCTGATCACGCCGGACGACCGGCGCGAGCTGGAGGACGAGACGACCGTCGTCATGCGCCCGATCGACGATGCCCTGGCCTCCTGGTACCTCGGCACCGGGGAGTGGGAGGGCCGCGCCGGCGGCTACGCCGTGCAGGGATCCGGGGCGGCGCTCGTCGAGCGGATCGCGGGCGACTTCACCACGGTCGTCGGCCTGCCGATCGGCGCGCTCGTCTCGGCGC
>JAEMRL010000141.1 GCA_016463385.1 Thermoleophilia bacterium | reverse complement strand
GGTCACGAGCAGCATGCGATCCTTGCCGAACTGGTCGCCCAGGCGACCGAGCAGCGGCGTCGCGACGGAGGCGCTCAGCAGGTAGATGCTGATCGTCCAGGCCGCCCACTCGGTGCTGGTGCCGAGGTCGCGCTGCACGATGGGCAGCGCCGGGACGATGACCGCCTGCATCAGGGCGAAGCTCGAGGCGGCCACGGTGAGGGCCAGCAGGATGTGGCCCGGGCGGGCGCGCCGCCGGTCGGATCCGGGGGTCGCGGGGACGGCGGTGCTCAACGATCGCTCCTGGGGGTCGGCCGGCAGCTTTACGCAACGTATAGTAAATGCCGCTACGGTTGAAGCGTGAGAGGCCACGTAGGATCGACCCCGTGACCGCCGTGCAGCGCCCCGCCAACCGCGGCCGCGGCCGCCCCCGCTCCACCGAGCACGACGACGCGATCCTCGACGCCGCCGTCTCGCTGATGCGCGAGGTCGGGTACGCCCGCATGTCGATGGAGGCCGTGGCCGCGGCGGCCGGCGTCAGCAAGCCGACGCTCTACCTGCGCTACGCCGGCAAGGCCGAGCTCGTGGTGGCCGCCCACGAGCGCGTGCGGGTCGGCGACGCCCCCGCCCCCACCGGCGACCTCCGCGCCGACCTGGTCGCCCAGCTGCGCCATCTGCACGACGTCTTCGCACGTCTGGGCATGTCGGTCATCGGCGTCTGCCTCACGGAGGAGGAGAGCCTGCCCGATCTGATCGCCGCCCTGCGCGCCCGCAGCCTCGAGCCGGGCCGGCAGATGATGCGCGACGCGATCGCCCGGGCCGTGCACCAGGGGGCACTGTCCGACGGGGCCGACGCCGAGACCGCGATCGAGATGGCGATCGGCGCCTACTACGCCCGCTACCTGGCCGGGCGGCCCTTCGACCAGGGCTGGCCCGAGCGCGTCGCCGATGCGACCCTGCGCGCCCTGGGGGCGCCCCCGGCCTGACGCCTCAGGGCTGGAGCGGGCGCACCGCCGTCGGCGCCCCGTGCTCGTCGACGGCGACCATCGTGAAGGTGCCGGCGGTGCAGAGCTCGCGCTCCTTGGTGGCCGGGTCCTCGCGATGGGCCTCGACGCGCACCTTCATGCTCGTGCGCCCGACCGACTCGACGACCGAGACGAGCTCGACGAGCTCCCCCTGGCGGATCGCCACCCGGAAGGTGAGCCCGTCGACGGCCGCGGTGACCACGGCGGCCGACCCCGCGCGCCGGACGGCCGCCACGGCGGCGGCCGAATCCATCCAGGCCATCAGCGTCCCGCCGTAGAGCGTCCCGAGGTGGTTCGTGTCCCCGGGGAACACGAACTGGCACATCCGCGTCTCCAGCGGCACGGGGTCGGGCTCGGTCACGCGGGGTCCTCCGTCTCGGAGAGGATGCGCAGGATCCTCGGGGCGTGGGTCTCCATCAGCCAGGGACCCACGCCGCGCACGCGGGCGAGGTCGTCCTCGTCCCGGGGGGCGGCCTGTGCGATCGCGGCGAGCGTCCGGTTGGAGGCCACGCGGAACGCGGGCCAGCCGAGCTCCTTGGCCACCTCGCCGCGCCACGCCCTGAGCGCCTCGTAGACGCGGCGCTGGCCCACGTCGAGGGCCTCGGCCGGCTCGCTCTGCGCCGCCGCCCGGGCCGACTCGACCACCGGCCCCGCCATCACGGCCGCGAGATCGTCGGGGACGGCGCACGCGTTGCAGCAGCGCTCCTCCGGGGCCGGCTCGGCGTCATCGTCGAAATGCGTGAGGAAGGCGCGGCGGCGGCAGTCGTCGGAGCGCACGTAGGCCACGGCCTGGTCGAGGGCCCGGTAGCGCCGGCGCAGCTCGGCCTGGACCTGCCCGGCGAGGTCCTCGCGCTGGTCGGGCGACAGGCGCGACACGGCCAGGCGCCCGCGGCGGCCGCCGCCCGGGGCGCCCTCCACCTGCAGCGCGCCGACCCTCTCGGCCATCGCGAGGCGGAAGCCGGTCTCGTCGTCGACCTCGCGCCGGTCGAGCTGGAAGTCGCCGTTCTCGTCGGCCCGCGCCGACAGCCGCCCGAGCAGCTGCTCGACCTCGGCGGTGTCGATGCGGGCGGCGGTGATGCGGCGGCGGATGGCCACCTCGTCGGCCGGGCCGGCGACGATCACGTGTCGCGAGGGCTCACCGTCGCGACCGGCGCGGCCGGCCTCCTGGTAGAGCTGCTCGAGCGAGTCGGGCAGCGCGGTGTGCACCACCAGCCGCACGTCGGGCACGTTGACGCCCATGCCGAAGGCGTTGGTGGCGGCCACCACCTGGGCGCGGCCGCTCGAGAACGCGTCCTGGGCATCGGCCCGGTCGGAGCGCCCGGCGTGGTACACGACCGAGCTGTAGCCGGCCGCCGCGACGGCGCCCGCGGTCTCCTCGGCGGCGCGCCGGGTGCCGCAGTAGACGATCGTCTTGCCGCCGCCGGCACCCTTCACCGCGGCCAGCAGGGCCTGGCGCTTGCGCGCGACCGAGCCCTTGCCCTCCACCCAGATCGCGTCGAAGGTCAGGTTGGGGCGGTCGAAGCCGCCGGTGATCTCGAGGGGCGACGCCAGGCCGAGGCGCTTCACGATGTCGGCCCGCACCCGCTCGGTCGCCGTCGCCGTCAGGGCCATCGTCGCGCGCGGGCGCAGCTCCTGGCGGAACTGCCCGACGCGCCGGTAGTCGGGACGGAACTCGTGGCCCCACTCCGACACGCAGTGCGCCTCGTCGATCACCAGCAGACCCACCCGCGCCTCGGCCATCGCACGGCGGAAGACCGAGGAGTGGAAGCGCTCGGGTGCGACGTAGAGGAGCGAGAGCTCGCCCTGCCGGGCGCGCGCCAGGGCGAGCCGCTGCTCGTCGTCGGAGAGGCCCGAGTGGAGCGCCGCCGCCGGGATGCCGGCGCGCACCAGCCCGGCGAGCTGGTCGGTCATCAGCGCGATCAGCGGCGACACGACGACCGTGAGGCCGTCGAGCACGGCAGCGGGGGCCTGATAGCAGAGCGACTTGCCCGAGCCCGTCGCCATCACGACGAGGGCGTCGCGCCCGCAGAGACCGGCCGCGATCGCGCGGTCCTGACCCGGCCGCAGGCGGCGCACGCCGAGCCGGGCGAGGGCGTCGGCCAGGGTGTCCCCCGCCGGGGCGGCGACCGCGTCGCCGGCGCCCGGGCGACGGGCCACGAGGCCCGTGACGAGGGCCCCGAGCAGGCCCCGGTCGGCCGGCGCGAGCGACGGCCAGGCCTCGCGCAGCACGGCCAGACGGGCTTCCACGGCCGCGTGCGCGGCGGGCGACTCGGCGCCCGCCCGCTCCGACGCCTCGACCCACCGCACGAGTTCCGAGAGCACCCCGAGCGGGATCTCCTCCCCCGCGATCGCCTCGCCGGAGTGCTGCGTCGGGGACAGGGCGGAGCTCACCCCTCCAGGTTGGCAGCCGAACCGGACGTCGTGCCCCCCGGATGAGCGCTCTTCGTGCTCAGGATGCGAGGAATGCGCGCCACCCCCCGTGGCGCGTGATCTCCTCGGCGCCCGCGAGGGCCCCCGGCTCGCAGACGAACCCGGCGACGTCGGTCCCGTCCTCGAGGCGCACGGTCCCGATCGCGAGCGGCGGGGGCACCTCGGCGGTGAAGCTGCCGAACTCGGCCTCGCCGAGCTCCCACACCTCCACCTCGATCGGCGCCGCGCCCGCGCCGGGGTCGCGCACCAGGCCGGGCTTCGGGGGCACGGTGTCCGGCAGGTGGTGCAGGCGGTAGTCGGCCGAGGTCCGGGTCGCGGCCACGAAGCGCGCGCCGCGCGCCGTCAGCTGGTGGTTGAGCGGCTGCCCGCGCAGGTGCGCGCCCACGACCGCGAGCCTCACCGTGCGCCGCTCCAGGCGCGAGCCGAGGGCGCACAGGAACGCGTCCGCGAAGGCCGGGGCAATCAGCTGGACGCCGAAGGGGACGCCCGACGCGCGCCGGCCGGCCGGCAGCGCGAGCGCGCAGAGGTCCATCAGGTTGACGAAGTTGGTGTAGGTGCCGAGGGCCGCGTTGACGCCGTGGGGGTCGGCGGCGACCTCGTCGATGGTCGGCGCGGAGGGGACCGCCGGGACGATCAGGGCGTCCACGCGCTCCCACTGCGGCGCCGCCTCCCGCACGAGGGCGTCGAGCGCGTATCGGCCGCGGTAGGCGGCGACCGCGTCGATGCCCTCGGCGCCGAGGATCACCGAGCGCACCACCGGATCGAGGGTCGCGTCCGGGTTGTCGCGGATGAAGTCCCCCACCGCGGCCAGGCGCTCGGCCACCCAGGGGCCGCCGTAGAGCAGGTCGCCCGCCGCGCGGAACGGGCGCAGGTCGATCTCCACCAGGATCGCGCCGAGGGCGCGCAGGCGCTCGACGGCGTCCGTGAACAGCGCGGCCGACTCGTCGTCTCCGAAGGTCAGCTGAGAGGCCGGCGGGACGCCGATCCGGGGGGCCGCGAGACGGACGAGGTCGGCGCGGGCCTCCCGCGGGGCGCCCCGTTCGGCGGGTCCCGGTGGCTCGGCCGCGACCGACAGGGCGAGCAGGGCGTCGGCGCAGGTGCGGGCGAAGACCGAGACGCAGTCGATGCTGAGGCACGCCGGGACCACCCCGTCCACGCTGATCAGGCCGCGGGTCGGCTTGAGGCCGACGATGCCGTTCATGGCCGCCGGCACCCGCCCCGAGCCCGCCGTGTCGGTGCCGAGCGCGATGTCGGCCTCACCGCGGGCCACCGCCACGGCGGAGCCCGAGCTGGAGCCACCCGCGATCACCCGCGGGTCGGCCACGCAGGCCACCGGCCCGGTGGGCGCCCGGGTGCCCGTGAGACCGGTGGCGAACTGGTCCATCACCGTCTTGCCGGCCACGACCGCGCCGGCCGCCCTCAGCCGGGCGACGACGGGGGCGTCGGCGGCGGGCGTCGTGGCGAACTCGGGGCAGCCGGCCGTGGTGGGCAGGCCGGCGACGTCGATGTTGTCCTTCACCGCCAGGCGCAGGCCCGACAGCGCGCCCTCGCGCGCCGGCAGCTGCCCCTGGTCGGGCACCCTCGTGATCCAGATCGTCATCGCCCGCCCCCGTCGTCCTCGAGTGTCACCAGCACCTGCCCCGGCCCGACCAGATCGCCGGGGGCGCACGCCACGCTCGCCACCCGGCCGTCGCGCGGGGCCGTCACCGTGATCTCCATCTTCATCGCCTCCAGCACGGCGACGACGTCGCCGGCCCGCACCGCGTCGCCCGGCGCGACGGCCATGCGCCACACATTGGCGGCGAGGTGGGCCGTCACCGGCTCGCCCGCGCCGCCGGCGGCCGCGCCCGGCGTCGGTGCGGGGGCGGGGTCGTCCCAGGGCGGCTCGGCCTCCCAGCGCTCGCGCTCGGCGCGGAACGCCGCCTGCTGACGCTCGCGGAACGCGGCCGCCTCGGGCCGGATGCCGGCGAGGAAGGCCTCGTGGGCGGCGAGCGAGAACTCGCCGGCGGCGATGTCGAGCCGCCGGGTGCCGTCGCGCACGCCCGCGCGCCAGCCCTCCAGCTCGCGCGAGGTCACCGGGAAGAACCGGATCCGGTCGAAGAAGCGCAGCAGCCACGGCGTGCCGGGCGGGAACTCGGGCGTGGTGCGGTGCGTGTTCCACACCGGCACGGTCCGCCCGACCAGCTGGTAGCCGCCGGGGCCCTCCATCCCGTAGACGCACATGTAGGCGCCGCCGATGCCGACCGCGTTCTCCGGGGTCCAGGTGCGGGCCGGGTTGTACTTGGTGGTCACCAGGCGGTGGCGCGGATCGACCGGCGTCGCCACGGGCGCGCCGAGGTAGACGTCGCCGAGGCCCAGCACCAGGTAGTCCGCTCCGAAGACGATCTCGCGCACCTCGTCCACGCTGCCGAGGCCGTTGACCCGCCGGATGAACTCGGTGTTGCTCGGGCACCAGGGGGCGTCGGGGCGGACCGAGCTCATGTAGCGCTCGACGGCGAGCAGGGCCGCCTCGTCCTCCCATGAGAGCGGCAGGTTCACGATCCGGCTGGGCACGGTGATGTCACCGCCCACCGGGAGCCCGTCCTCCTCCTCGAGCACGATCTCCAGCGCGCGGGCGAGCGGCAGGCGGTCCGGGTCGACGTGCACCTGCAGCGAGCGGATGCCGGGGGTCAGGTCGATCACACCGGGCACGCCCCGGCCCTCCAGGGCCGTCATCAGCGCATGGATCCGCAGTCGCACCCCGATGTCGAGGACCGGGGGGCCGAGCTCCACCAGCAGATTCGCGTCGCCGCTGCGCCGCACCACGACCTCGGGCCGGCCCTCCCCCTCCGGCCGGCGCTCGAGCACCGCGGCCGACGCGCCGCCGGCGCGCGGACGCGCCCGCGCGCCCGGCGCCAGGCGGAAGCGCACCGCGTCGCCCGGCGAGAGCTGGCCGAGCTTCCAGAGATCGCGGCCCGCGACCGTCACGGGGCAGACGAAGCCGCCGAGGCTCGGCCCGTCGGGACCCAGCACGACCGGCATGTCGCCCGTGAAGTCGACCGCGCCGACGGCGTAGGCGCA